>PCTP01000029.1:0-6138 GCA_002770795.1 Gammaproteobacteria bacterium CG22_combo_CG10-13_8_21_14_all_40_8
ATTTCACCAGAAGCATCAGTGAGAGAGGTCAGTAACGACCAATCTGAAAATTTTGGTTCAGATAGCTCTTCAAACATGGTGAGTTAAGACTATGCCTCCCGAAAATAAATTGATAAATTATTTTCGTCAAGTGTATCCGCTTCTCAAGGCTAATCCCTATAGAGTGGATTAATCATCAAAACCAGAGCCAATACGCTATAATTTACAATTCATTTAAAAATAGAAAATAAAGTCCGTAGAATATCACTGGACTCTTAGCAATCTTAGAACACAAATCTATATTTAGCCAGTTCTCATTGTTTTTATTGGTTTTTATGAATAAATCGAATCAGTTAGAAGTGATGGATGAATTTATTGAGCAAATAAAATGGTTAATTGCTTTTTTAAAGAAATTTCATCCTCTTTTCCATAGCGGATAACTACATCTTGTTTACCATCTTGGTTGAGATCAGAAGTGATCAGCATATTACCATCACTGGGTAGAAGTGTGTTTTGTTTAACATAAGATCGGGTGAAAAGTTGGCTATCCCGCACTCCTGAGTAGATTTTTAAGGTTTTTTTGTCAGTTTTTAACATCAGATCTTTGATGCCATCACCATTAAAATCTACCACTTTGACAACTGGGGCGCTTTGGGTGCCTGATGAAAGGCTAAATTTTATTTGGGTTTCACGGCTAAGATTTGGCTTACTTGGGTAGGTGCGCTCTCCATTCAATTGGAAAAAATGTACATCTTGGTCAATGCTGCCAGTGAGTAATGCGCCTACAATTTGCGATACACCAATGTTAACGGAGGAGACAACAGCTTCTAAAATACCATCATCATTCAAATCTAATAGGGAAAGATCAAATTGAGTGCCGTCAGAATGAATGATGCTATCGGCAATGGTAGGATAGCTTAATTTTCCTTGCTCTTTTTTGCCAAAAAATATTTCATAGTCGTTGGTTTGTTTAAATACGCCACCGATTTTATTGTGTAAAGTAACCAAGTCAGATATACCATCATGGTTGAGATCTTTAATCTGATAGAACATTTGATGATCAACATGGCTTTGATCGATATTTTCACCATCATCTCCTTTTAATTCCCACCAATTTTTATCACTTAAAGCTAAGTTCAGTTTAATTTCCTGCGGTATCTGAGCAAATTGTCCCTCAGAATTTTGTAGGTAAGTCAGTAATTTTCCCTCTTGAAAAAAAACGATATCCTTACTTCCGTCCATATTCATATCCGTGCTAAAAATTTGTCTTGGATGGTAAGACACATTGTTTTCAGTTGCGATCATTCGGGTTGGAATATCGACATTTTGTGCAATATAGCTATCGACATTTTTTTGAATATTCACTCGAATGTGATGGAAATCTTGAATGATAATATCATCCTTCCCATCACCATTTAAATCCATCACAAAGTCTAGGTATTGAAAATAATCAGGCTGTGGTTGAAGGTACATAGAATGCACTGTCAAAATTTTGTCAAATTGCTTGGTGTTAATGTTGAAATGCATAATTGAATTAAGAGAGAAAAAATAAAGTGCATCCAAACCTTTTTTTCCTTCTTGATTGAAACGATTTCCTATATCAAAAAACAAAAAATCATCGGGTATATCAATTTTGCTGAATAGGGTTGGTGATGGTGATTCCTTATTCTGTGACTGACTGAAAGTATAGAGTGCTATTTGAAACTTACCGGAAGAATTTTTGCCAGCTAAAATCATTTCCAATCCAGCATTTGGCAACAGATCGGCAAAGCGAATTGTTTGATTAACTTGAAAGGGTGTTTCCATGCTGATGCTTTTAAACATTTTATCCTTAGCAAAAGCGTTGAAGGACAAAAACAATGTCCCCATAAGTAGGTAAGAGAGTATGGTTTTCAAATGAATAGCTCCATGAATAGGGTTATTTTAAATTCATAACTTAGAGAGACAACCAATTGCAAACTTAAGTTTCAAGGTTTGAAAAATTAGTCACCTAGAGATAAATGGCTGATATCGATAATTTTAGGGGGGGGCGGTGGTTTTTTGTCAGCGACCAAGTCACCCTGTTTGGTTAATGTCAAATGACTGATATCTGGAGCTTGAATTGAGCGTTTAGGTTTTGATTCTATAATAACAACACCCACAGGCGCTAGATCGAGATGGCTGGTGTCTGGTGTCGGGAGAGGAATTTTGATGGTTTGGTCTGCTACAGGTTCACCCACTTTAGTGAGTGTTAAATGGTCTGTTTTCGGCGGGATGATTTGAGCCTTGGGTTTGGGTTCTGAAATAATAATACCCGGTTGAGCCATAGACAGATGCGAAATATCAGGTATTTTGGGTGATGGTGTTTGGTGTTTTTCAACCAAGATAACACCGACAGGTGCTATTGTGATAGAGGAAGGATCTGTTGGCTCGATGGAACTGCTTGTTACATTTTCATCTGAACTCTCCGTCGAAGTTGAGATTTCTGATGGGCTATTTTGTTGATCTGATTGCTGCTTTTCTTGAATGACTTCTTGACTTTGAATTTTAATAGTTGGAGACGAGTCTATCTCTACGGGTTTAATCAACGCAAAAACTCCAGCAGCTTTAAGCGCTGATTGATATTTTAAACTGGTTTGGTAGTCTACATTTCTTTTGACGACAAATTGAGGGGTTGCCAAAATCGCATTAACTTTTGAACGCTCTATTTTAAAGAGTTTTTCAAGTGCAAGTTTAACTTGTTCTTCATCTTTACCTGGCAACATTCGTCCAGTCAAAAAGACAGTGAATAGTTCATTCATGTGAATCAATCCATTTTTCATGCCGATTGCCATTAAGTATAGCAACAAAAGCTTAGGATGTTGAACTCAAAATTGGCAGGTTTAGTGAATAATAAATGTAATATTTTTCCGTATGGCTCATCTATATAGCCGCATTTCCAGGTATCACGGGTAAAAAAGAGTATTTATTGTATCTATTTTATGAATCAGAGGAAATTTTTATGAAAAAGCTTACTATGTACGCACTTTTAGCTACTTCTTCTTTGTTAGCGAGTCATTCCGCTTTAGCGGCTGGAGATAAAGATAAAGGCAAACAACTTTTTCAAATTTGCGCAAATTGTCATGGAGAAAAAGCCAGGGGTAATTCAGATACCAAAGCGCCTCAGTTAGCGGGTCAGTATGATTGGTATTTGATTACTCAATTGAAAAACTTTAAAGCGGGTATTCGAGGCTCTGATCCTAAAGATATTAATGGTGCGACTATGCGTCCAATGGCGATGACTTTAGCTGATGATCAGGCCATTGAGGATGTTGTCGCTTATATTACCTCCATGAAACCAGTTAAGCATTAAGTTCTAGATCTAAAAAAACGCATCTTAAGAATGCGTTTTTTTCGAAAATTTATGAAAACTAGAGTTTATTTCGCTTGAAACTCAGGTTGTGCCACATCTTCAACATAAGCAGTAAGTGCCGCGAGATCTTTAGATTCCCATGGTAAAGGCTCAGTCTTCATAGGGGCTAACATACAAAACTGTACCATTTGCTCCGCGTCAATTTTATCTAGACCAGCCATGCTAGATGACATAGCGACTTTGTGAGGGTAAGCCACTTTAAAAGTCTTTTTAAACTGAGCGCCGCCCATATGGCAAGTATTACAAGCCAAACCGCTTTTACCTAGGTTAGGGTTGTTCCAAAGTTTTTCCCCTTCCGCAACTAATTCAGTGCGATCAGCACTAAATGCCACTGTTCCTGCGGGACGAGTGACTTTCCCCGGATCGATGCTGCTGCATCCGCTTAAAACAACAGCCACTGCTGCGCCTAAAAGTAGATTCTTGTTCATTTGTATTCCTCAATGACTTAAATTAGAGATGACTTAATTCAATCGCAACTGGATATGAGTTGGTTGATTGATTCTTCACATACAGCTGTGCATATTAGTTATGTTCCGACTACTACACAAACCCATAACGCCATATTCATCAATAAGAGCATTGGATCCGGTAGTCCGTTTTACTAGGAGCTATAACGGTAATTGTCCCATGACTAAGTTACAGTCTCATTAACTCAACCGATGTTACACCTATTTGATAGAATATTTCATATTTTTTATCTGTAACAATTAAATCCTTGGTAGGAACAGCTGGTATCAGGTGTTTAAATAACGAGAATTTTTATGTCAAAATCAAAAAATTCTTTCAATCATCATGATGGTATAGCGCTAGCTGGCTTACTAGAACTTCCTGACGGACTCTATCAGCACATGGCTATTTTTGCTCATTATTTCTTTAGATAAAGCTGATCATTTGTTGAGAAAAGCTTATAACGCAGAATATGTTGGAAGCATTAGCGCAGCTTGGGAAAATCGTTACTTACCCCAGGAAGCTTAGGTGTAAGAAAGCACAAGCTGCATTTTACGCCGGCTAAAAGTTGGAGTTACAAACTGGATTTTATTAAGGAAATTGTTTTGGCATTTAGAATGGGATATCTTCTGCGAACAATGCCTTCTTTATCAATCAATAGTTGTGTTGGGGTTCCCCTGACTTGGTAGAGTTCAATGAGCTTTTTATCATCATCCAAGGCAACGGGATAATTGATTTCATATTTTTTTACATAATGTTCGACTCGACTGTTTGAGCGAGTTAAAGAACTCCACCAAGATAAACTATCCACATTGACAGCGATCACTTCTATTTGATTTCCCATTTCTTGGTGTAACGCTTTAAAACCAGGGATCTCTTCTTTACAGGTGGGGCACCAAGTGGCCCAGAAAATCAAATACACAGGTTTTTTACCTTTATAGTCAGCCAGATTGAAAGAAGAACCATCCAGTTTGTTGACTTGAAAGTTGGGAGCCATTTGACCCTCTTGGGTTCCGATGGGACTTATTTTCGCCGCAAAGGTTGATGTGCTGAACAGAATTAAAGCGGCGTATAAAATCGAGACCAAAGCTTGAGTTAAAATTTTATGCATAATAAATTTCCTGCAGATTAAAAGATGAGTTTTCCAAGTTCAATAAGGTAATATTCGCCCATACCAAACATGATCACAGCGAATATAATTTTGACAACTTTCATCCAAGAACCAGACTTGGGTAAGCTGGATGCCAGGCCAGAAAAAGTGCCGACTAAAATTAACAATACGCCCATGCCATAGGCAAATACAAAAAGCAGGAGTCCACCAAAGAGTATATTTCCTTGAGAGGCCACATAGGTGAGTAATATACCTAGCACTGGTGCTGTGCATGGTGCCGCGACCAAACCAGAAACGGCGCCCATCATGAAAACATGGCGTTTGCCCATTTTGCCTCGGTTCACTGGATTTTGAGAAAGTCCGAATTGCGGAATATTGACCCAGCCCATCATCCAAAATGCAAAAAAGAATGCAAAATTAGCAATAATAAAGTAGCTGACTGGATTGGTTGAAAGTTCTCCAAAAAGAGAGCCGGTGGCTGCAGCGATGAGGCCTAACGCACCATAAACCAAAGCTAAACCTAAAACATAGATAAGTGAATGAATAAAGCCTTTCATGCGACCTTGGTCACTGGATCCTCCAATGACACTCAGGGTAATAGGTACTAATGGATAAACACAAGGAGAAGCGCTGGCTAGAATGCCTCCAGCAAAAGCCAGAAAAACAGCCATGAGATTGCCGGATTCTAAACTGGTGGATAGCATTTGATTGATGGTTTCCATCGTTACCTTAATTTGGATGAGTCTTATTGTGCCATAGAGTCATGAAAAGGCTGATTGTTGCAAAGCGGATACATTTTAGGCTAATTCACGTATAATACATTTCAATAAACAAATCACCAGTATTTTCTGGAAATCTCTACAGTGAGCATACATGAGTTTTAGTCAGTTAGGATTATCCCCCCTTATTTTAAAAGCCGTTGAACAGCAGGGTTATACAACGCCATCCCCCATACAAATGAAAGCCATTCCCGAAATACTTAAAGGTTCTGATGTGATGGCAGCGGCGCAGACAGGCACGGGAAAAACGGCTGGTTTTACCCTGCCGCTACTTGAAATTTTATCCAAGGGACAGTCTGCAGAAGCGAATCAAGCCAGAGTACTTATACTAACACCTACGCGTGAGTTAGCTGCTCAAGTGGCTGAGAATGTGGCTATTTATAGTCAATTTACACCGTTGAAATCTGTGGTGGTCTATGGTGGCGTTAAAA
>PCTP01000029.1:6146-7102 GCA_002770795.1 Gammaproteobacteria bacterium CG22_combo_CG10-13_8_21_14_all_40_8
CAGATGATGAAGTTACGTCGTGGTGCGGACATTTTGATTGCAACACCGGGCCGTTTGCTCGATTTATATCAGCAGAATGCGGTCAAATTTAAATTTTTAGAAGCTTTGGTATTAGATGAAGCCGATAGAATGTTGGATATGGGATTTATTCACGATATTAAAAAAATCATCAATATTCTGCCTAAAGAAAGACAAACCTTGATGTTTTCTGCCACTTTCTCGGAGGATATTCGACAATTGGCTAAAGGGCTTGTTAAAAATCCGGTGGAGATCTCGGTAAGTCCTCCTAATTCTGCAGTGAAAACCATTACCCATTGGCTTGCACCTGTTGATAAGAAACGCAAACCTGCTTTATTGTCCCATTTAATCAAGTCGCAAAAATGGCAACAAGTGTTGGTCTTTTCCAGGACAAAGCATGGCGCGAATAAACTGACTCGGTTTTTAGAAGAGGAGGGATTCTTAGCGGCTGCGATTCATGGTAATAAAAGTCAGGGTGCTCGAACCAAAGCCTTAGCGGATTTTAAGCAAGGAGAGACCCAAATATTGGTGGCGACTGATATTGCTGCAAGAGGTATCGATATTGATCAACTTCCCCATGTAGTGAATTTTGACTTGCCGAATATCCCGGAAGATTATGTTCATAGAATTGGTCGAACAGGTAGAGCAGGGGCTTCTGGACAGGCTGTATCTTTAGTTAGCGCTGATGAATTTAAACAGCTTATGGATATAGAGCGGTTGCTTAAAAAGTCCATTGAAAGAAGACTAATTGATGATTTTGAACCCTCGCATGAAGTGCCAAAGTCTCCTGATATACCAAGAAGCCTAAAGTCCATGAAACCCAAAAAGCCCAAATCGGAGTACGCCAAACGCACGGAGCATATGGACGGGCAAAAAGCAGGACAAAGTCGTCATAAATTTCAGCAGGCTAATCCTCATGGCCAAAATAAATCGGCAGC
>PCTP01000051.1:0-147 GCA_002770795.1 Gammaproteobacteria bacterium CG22_combo_CG10-13_8_21_14_all_40_8
AGAGATTATTAGGGCTTCTGAACATCTGGAATACTACGATGAGCAATTTGACTGCGAACCGTTTTTGCAAGGTATTGGACTAGCTGAAACAATAACAGCAGAAATACCTGAGGAGATGATTGATAAAGTAGCAGAGAAAATAGTGAG
>PCTP01000051.1:199-6267 GCA_002770795.1 Gammaproteobacteria bacterium CG22_combo_CG10-13_8_21_14_all_40_8
GGCTTAGTGAAAGGACATGAAAAGATCTTATCAGAGGAAGGTGAAGAGTTCTCTGTAATCCAATTTGATGCGCATGCTGATTTTCGCGATTTCTGGAACAACAGCACTCTAAATCATGCTTGTGTGGCTAAACAGGTCAGCAAAAAACACAGCCAATAAAGTTTAGTTGATTTTGTATCAAGAATTAACCTCAATTGAATCACCACAGAAGATGCGCAGCATCTTCCAACAAGGACAGCTTTTAGACGCCGGCATTTAGGCCGGAAGTGCCACAGTTTCGCCCTGCCAAGCCAGGCAAGAAGGCGCATTGGTTTGCGAAAGATGCCGTCTCTTCCAAACCGAGTGGCGTGCGAATGCACGTCATCCGGATTGCTTTGAGCTTTTTTGCGTGTATTTTTTGATTTTATTGATGAGATCTTCAGTATTGATAGGTTTGCTGACATGATCATTCATACCATATCGCTTATAATTTTTAACATCATCCTCTAACACATTCGCTGTCATTGCTATAATAGGGAGCTCCTTGAAGTCGGGGTTTTCTCTAATTTTAACGGTGGCCTCTGTCCCATCCATTTCAGGCATTTGTATGTCCATTAAAATAACATCATAGGGATTCATGCTAACTTTTTGGAGAGCCTCGACGCCATTATTCGCGATGTCAACGGAAGCACCTCTAGAGTTAAGAAGTTTTGTGGCGATTAATTGATTGACTTTATTATCTTCTACAACCAATATTCTGATAGCTTGCAAGGGGAATTTCAATTTCTGAGCGGCATTGGTAAAACACTTTGCGTGCTCATAAATTAATGACTGAGTTTGTAAAATGCTTAATGGTTTTTGTAATATGTTTTCAATACCTAAAAGAGATACTTTTTTGATAATGGCATGGATGGCTTTTTCACTATAAACAATGATCTGTTCGGGCAATAGTTTAAAATCATGTTTTAATTGAAACAATATATCTTCTCTGTATTTTTTGATATCTTCCCAATGCAGTAAAGCTATGTCAAAATTCAAATGTGAGATAGGTTGCTTGTCAATTTTCCCTTGATGACACTCAGCTCGATATACCTTTGCATCGAGTTGTGTTAATTTTTGTTCAATGAGATTGAAGTTTTTTTCAGCATCAAGGATAAGTATGATGCAAGCAGCGTCGAACTTTAGGCGCTTGATGTTTTCTGGTTTTGATAGCTCAAATATAGGTAAGTTAATCTTTAAGGTAAAACAACTGCCAATACCTTCTTTGCTCTCTAGGCTAATATCTCCATCCATTTTTCTAGCCAGTAAACGGCTAATGGCAAGCCCTAATCCAGTACCTCCATATTTTCTGGTTGTAGAAACATCGGCTTGACTAAAACTATTAAAAAGAGTTGGTATGATATCTGCTGATATGCCAATTCCTTGATCGGTGACATCTACTCTTAGCAGACAACTATCTTTGGTTTTTTCTTCGATGCTGACTTCTACAAGAACATGACCTTGTTCGGTAAATTTAATGGCGTTAGAGCATAGATTAAGTAAAATTTGATTGATTTTTTGAGGGTCACCAATTAAATCTGGTGGCACATCTTTGTTGATAATATAATTGAAATCTATTTTTTTCTGTTTAGAAATAGTTTGCATGACAACATGCATATTGTTAAAAAGTTGAGTCAAACTAAAAGGTTTGTGTTCTAAAAGCATCTTGCCTGCTTCAATTTTAGAAAAATCCAAAATATCATTTATAACAGAGAGTAAGGTGTCGGCAGAAATCCCAATGTTTTTAACATATTCTTTTTGTTCAAGGTTCAATGGGGTTTTTTCAATTAATTTAGTAAGGCCCAAAATTCCATGCATAGGGGTTCGGATTTCATGGCTCATATTGGCTAAAAATGTACTTTTTATTTCTGCAGCTTTTTTAGCTTTACGATAAGCTGTGGCGTTGTCAATAGCGATAGATGCCGTGGAAGCTAAGGCACTAATGATTTTTTGATGCGTTTCTGTATAGGCATTTTTAGTAAAGCTTTGAACGGTTAGTGTACCAATGATTTTATCTCGAACAATTAAAGGCCAGTATATGACAGACTCTGTATCGTCTCCAGATTGAGGTGGTATATAGTCAGTTTTTTCAAAGTATTTAGGTTTATCTATGGCAAAGTCGTTAATAACAATGGGTTTTTTATTCTCTACACACCAGACGGCTAAGCGTTCTTTTTGATTCATTGAAAGAGTGAATGCTGGTAACTTTTCACCTCTTTCTATAACAAACCTAAAGTCAATTTCCTGAGCTTCTTCATTAAAAAAACCGATGCAAAAAACATTAGCATCCATCATCTTATTGATATAAAAATAAACGGTATTTAGAATTTTACCTAATTCCAAGGTTGAGCTTATTTCAACACCAATATCGCTGAGGGTGTTGACGGTTTTATTGGACTGTTTTAATTCATCGGTTCTTTGCTCAACCAGCAAGTGTAGTTTTTCTTTATGTCTATTTAATTGTCCAACTCTCACAAAATAAATCAAATACAAGATGCCGCTAGCCAACAGAAAAACAATCATTTTAAACCAATTTGTTTGATACCACTTTGGCAAAATGATGATATCTAAATTGATTTTTTTTTGGCTGAAAACACCTAAACGATTACTACCCTTTATTTGTAATTGATATTGCCCTGGGGGCAAGTTGGTATAGCTGGCTGTTCGATTGTCTGAGCTGATTTCATTCCAGTCATGATCATAGCCTTGCAACTGATAGGCGTATCTGTTTTTATTGGGATCAGAAAAATCTAGAGCAGAAAATTCCACACTAAATCCTTTTAAATCAGAATTCAAAGTGAGTGATTGGTTTTTTTCTATGGGTTGTGCTTTACCATTAATCGTGAGTTGAGTAATGGCCAATGGCGGTTGGTAATTCCATTCAGTAAAAAGCTCAGGTTTTACCATGAGTAAACCTTTAGAGCCTACATAGAGCAATGTGCCATTTTTTGTTTTCGCATAACCAGCGTACCAATTCACGCCATTATCAACCGCATCTGCTTTGGTGAGTTCTCTACGCGTTTTGGTTTGTAGATTAATAATGCTGGTTCCATCCCAAATTCTGCCGAATGAATCTCTCATTAAATTGGCCCATAAAGGTTGATTTGGATAGCCCACCATTTTGTTAATGGACTCGAATTCTGCGTGCTTTCCCTTCCATTCTTTTAACTTGTCTAAACCCTGTTGTGTTGAAACCCATAATTCATCATTTTCGTCCACATAAAGACCAAATACAGTATTGTGAGAGAGTGCAAATTCATTATCTGGATTAATTTCTAATCTTGACAATGATGTTTCATTGGATTTCAATCGAAATAATCCTACATCTGATCCGACAAAGACGGTTCCATCTTTAAATTTGGCTAAGGAGGTGATGTTTCCCTGTATGCTATTCCCATCCTTAGTTTTTACTGGCGTGATTTGTTGGCTTGTCATATTTAAACGGTAAACACCTAAGCTTGTTCCTATCCATAAGTTTCCTTCAGCATCTTCAAGGAGGCATTTAACGACATCATTGGTTAGGCCATTGCTGGTGGTGTAATGCATAAAATCATCTGTTTGAGGACGATATCGAAATAAACCTGTTTGACGAGTGCCGACCCAAATGGTGCCATTTTTACTTTGGAATAACACCGAAATACTATTATCTGTTAATCCATTTTGCTTTTTATGATCGGCGTTAATCTGTTTAACCAGCCCTTTGGCAGAATCAAAAATATCGATGCCATTACCACGAGTGCCTATCCAGATATCTCCATTGTTGGCTTCCATCACCGATAGGATATCAGAGTAACTTAAAGAGTTTTTTCGGTTAGAGCTGTGATGTAGTGTTCTGAATGCTTTATTTTTAGGGTTGTATAAATTTAATCCTCCCCCCCAAGTTCCAATCCATAAAAGCCCGGAATCATCTACAAATAAGCTACCTAAACTATTTAAGTTGATGCTACTTGCCACAGAATCATCATGTTTAACCTTATCAATAACAGCTCCAGTTTTTGCGTTTAAAACATCAATGCCCCCACCATAACTGGCTAGCCAAATCTCATCATCAGTGGGTTGAGCCATAGCCATAATAAAAGAATGACTTAATTTGTCTGCCCGAGTTGGATCACTTTTTAAGCGCTGTAGTGAGTTATCTTGGGATAACCAAGCAATGCCATTATTTTCTGTGGCAATCCAGATTTTGCCGTCCTTGCCAAGAAATAACCGATTAATGGCCTCATTTAGTTCATTGTTGGGGGTATCGTTTTTGTAAATCAGGGTGGCGCATGATTTGCTGACAGGATCCAAGCGACAAATGCCCCTTGAGGTTCCAACCAATAAGGAGTGGTTTTGATCGTAAACTAAAGCACCTACCCTATTATCATTGTTTTTTAAGGAATTTTTATGGAGATTGAGATTGTAATGCTCTATGGTGTTGCTGGCTAAATGGATTTTATCTAGTCCCTCCCGAGTACCTACCCATACTCCTTGCTGATCGTCTCCTAATATGGCAGCGACATAATTATCAGCAATCCCTGTGGTGCTTTTTTTTTCTGCAGGGTATCGGGTAAATTTTTCCGTTGAAGGGTTAAAGACGGATATGCCATTGCTACGAGTTCCCACCCAAACTCGACCGTCGGGTGCAGCCCAGAGTGTATTTACAAAATTTCCACTTAGCGAGTCTGGATCATCTTTATGATATTGGAATAATCGGAAGCGATAACCATCATAACGCACTAGACCCTGTTGCGTGCCAAACCATAAAAATCCTTGCTTATCTTGAATGATGGTTTGAATAATGCCTGCTGGTATAGACTCTTCATCCCCTATAGTTTCGAAATATCTGTCCCCCAGATCAAAAATATCAGCCTGCTCCTGAGCATAGGTTAGAGGGTGAAGCAGCAGTAAAAATAACAACCATCTTCTAAAGTGCATAGAATCAATAAGTTATAATGTGATAATTTGAAGTATAGCCAATTATTTCGAAAACAAGGTATAAAGAAAGATCACAACAATAGATAGATGCTTTATTTGGCGATAAGTCACTGAAATAATAGTATTAAATAAGTTAACCCATTGAATGAGCAAACAGAGGTCTCAATAACCTAGAAAATATTAGGTTAAAGATAATCCCCATCGACAACAAGTATATGACCAACAGAGAACAAAAAAGGAATGGGTGTCCTAGAAATGATGCTAGAAATGATGACAGACTCATTTCGTATTGGAATTACGCACCGGGTTCAGGCTCATTTCATATTGGACAAGACTGAGATTTGCTGTTCGGGAACAATTAGATTACACTTCTATCCGTGCTAATTCAAAATGGAGAGGACAGATATGGAACAGTTAACGGATCTCAAAGCTATCCTTCATTCGAAGCGCGCCAATATTTATTATCTCGAAATGTGCCGGGTCATGCAAAAAGATGGCAGGGTGCTTTACCTGACTGAAGCGAAGAATGATAACCAATATTGGAATATTCCTATCGCTAACACCACCTGCATTTTGCTCGGAACGGGAACCTCAATCACCCAGGCCGCCATGCGAATGCTGGCGCAGGCCGGTGTTTTGGTTGGATTCTGTGGCGGCGGCAGTACCCCTTTGATTGCGGCCTGTGAAATCGAGTGGTTATCACCGCAAAGTGAATATCGCCCCACCGAGTATATTCAAGGCTGGATGGCCTTCTGGTTTGAGGACAACAAACGCTTACAAGTCGCCAAAAAATTTCAACTGGCGCGCATCCAGTATCTGCAACAGGTGTGGACCAAAGATCGCGACCTCAAGACTGAAGGCTTTAATAGTCAGGATGAGGACATTGCCGCTGTCCTTAGCAACGCCAGTTCAAATATTGAAAAAGCCCCCAGTGTCGGCAAATTACTCCAGCTCGAAGCACTGCTGACCAAACAACTCTATAAATTAGCAGCGCAGCGAACCAAGCTGAGCGGTTTTGTGCGAGAACGCGAGTCGGCAGACGTTGCCAATGCCTTCTTAAATCACGGTAATTACCTGGCCTATGGGTTAGCTGCAACCACTCTCTGGGTACTGGGAATTTCTCATGGTTTTGC
>PCTP01000051.1:6273-6508 GCA_002770795.1 Gammaproteobacteria bacterium CG22_combo_CG10-13_8_21_14_all_40_8
GCATGGCAAAACCCGTCGTGGTGCGTTGGTATTTGATGTCGCCGATTTGATTAAAGATACTCTGGTATTGCCCTGGGCTTTTATCTGCGCCAAAGAAAAAACCAGCGAGCAAGAATATCGCCAGCAATGTCTGCAAGCCTTTACCGATCATAAAGCGCTGGACTTTATGTTTGAGCAAGTTAAGCTGGCCGCTTTAACGCCTTATCGAGCTGAGGTACAACAATGAAGACAACCA
>PCTP01000051.1:6523-7105 GCA_002770795.1 Gammaproteobacteria bacterium CG22_combo_CG10-13_8_21_14_all_40_8
ACAAATTGTGTCATTCTGGGCTTGGTGATCTTCATTGGGGCACCCATTTTTTTTTGACAATCTGGGGTATGTTGTCAAAAAAGGAATGGGTGCCCTAGAAATGATAGCTTTTACCCTATGTTCAACCCCCCAACCATAACAAAGCTAAAGGACAGAACTTTGGATAAATTTGACCGCATGCAACAGTTACATCGCATTTTTACATCACGTACAAGTCCCATTACGATTAAAGAACTTGCCAGTAAACTTGAATGCAGTGAAAAAACCATCAAGCGCGGTATTGATTCGCTGAGAGATTATGTTCAAGCGCCACTCGTCTATTGTTCGTTGCAACGAGGCTGGAGCTATAACAAACAAGTCGCGAGTCAGTTTGAATTACCCGGTTTGTGGTTAACGTCCAATGAAATCCTCGGCCTGGCGATGATATTGCAGTTAGTGCAGGGTATGGATACAGGCCTAGCGTCGGCAGATATGGCTATGATCAAAAGCGTAGTGGTGACGCTACTAAAATCGCGCAAGGTGCCGTTCGCGCTGTTCGAGCAAAAAGTTCGCTATCTACCCAAAAACAAATACAGCGCAAAA
>PCTP01000088.1 GCA_002770795.1 Gammaproteobacteria bacterium CG22_combo_CG10-13_8_21_14_all_40_8
AATGACTATCGCAACGATGAGCCAAAGAACCATTTGTTTACCCAAATCGTTCAAAATTCTTTCCTCTCTAAAAGTGTTGTCTCGACACTTCAAGCGTGCCAGATCAATCTTAAATTACAGTCTATAACAAATCTTATTCCAAGGACTAATAATTTGTCGTTTCTAAAAGCTTTTTTATGCGCCTTGATACCCTATACCTACAATATAAACCTCATTAGAACGTGCTCTTGAGGCTAAAGGCTTTCTAATTTTCACTTGCTTAAATCTTTGCTTCACTTGCTTTAAGTACTCATCAAAGCCTGAGCCCTGAAATACTTTGACAACAAAAGCGGCTTTTGGGTTTGCAACCTGATCAACAAGTTCCAATGCCAGTTCCGCTAAATACATCGAACGTGGCTGATCGACAGCCTCTACACCACTCATATTGGGGGCCATATCCGATAATACAAGGTCTGCTTTAGAATCTCCCATCAATTCCAGCAATTGTTCCATCACGGCTAATTCTCTGAAATCACCTTCAATAAATTTAACATCGCCTAAGGCTGGCATAGGCAAAATATCCAGAGCAAATATTTTACCGGTTCCCTGCATCTGATGAGCAACCCATTGACTCCAACCGCCTGGTGCCGCGCCCAAATCAACAACCGTCATCCCTTTGAATAATAAGTTATCTTTTTTATTGATCTCTTCCAATTTAAAAACAGCTCGTGAACGATAACCGAGTTGCTGCGCTTTTTGCACATATTCGTCATTAAAGTGCTCTTTTAACCAACCTTTGCTACTTTTACTTAAGGCCATAACATATTCATCCTCAAACTGATCATTGACGATCAGCGCTTAATTTTGCTTTCAATTCATAAACGGCATTGGCATTAAAGCAGATTATTTTTAATAAATCTCTGAGATAATTAATTTTTAGATGTTGTTTGAATAGAGATTCAAGTAAAATACTATTCTATAACAGGAATTAATCGGTATATACCTTTGTCACAATTAAACAATTCACAGATCAGATTCTTACGTTCGAGAGCGCATTCTCTTAACCCAGTGGTGATGGTCGCGGGAAATGGTTTGAGTGAAACCGTTATGGACGCCATTGATGAAGCTTTGGAGTACCATGAATTAATCAAGGTTAAGTTACGAACTGAAGAAAGAGAAGAAAAACTCACTTTCATTGAACAAATTTGTAAAAAAACACGTTCGACCAAGATCCAAACCATTGGGCACATCGTTGTTCTTTATCGTCCAGCCAAAAATCCCAAGTTAATTTTTGAGCACTAAAGATAGAATTTAAGCTCTATTTATAGAGCTTGGTTCAATCCTGAAATTCATTCTTTCGTTTTTATTTAACCCATACTAACTTAAAGATATTTAACTTCTAAGACTTCATATTCTATGGCACCAGCTGGGGCATTGATAACAGCAATATCGCCTTCGGATTTTCCAATTAAACCACGCGCAATCGGTGAATTAATGGAAATTAAATTGCGCTTAATATCCGCTTCATCGTGACCTACTATTCGGTAGGTTTTCTCAGTATCTGTTTCTAAATCGGCTAAAACTACCGTTGTACCAAATACAACTTTTCCTAATTTGGGTAACTTGGTGACATCAATGATCTGAGCATTCCCTAGTTTATACTCTATCTCTTGGATACGTCCCTCTGCAAAAGCTTGCTGTTCTTTAGCGGCATGATATTCAGCATTTTCTTTTAAATCGCCATGCGCTCTTGCTTCTGCAATCGCTTCTACTATTCGAGGCCGAACCACAGTCTTTAGTTCAGTCAACTCTTTCTTCAGGGCTTCTGCCCCAGCAATTGTCATTGGTTCTTGTTGCATCTATTTTTTTAACCTTCTATGTAATTCTTGTACGGTAATCACACTGTTATCATCAGCATGCTTTAATGCGGCAGAAGTTGCCAAACCGCCTGAAAGGGTTGTCGAATAAGCCACTTTATGCTCTAAAGCTGAACGCCGAATAATAAAGGAATCCGCAATGGCTTTTTTACCTTCGGTAGTATTGACGATATAGTCAATCTCATCATTTTTGATAGTATCAACGATATGAGGACGACCCTCCGACACTTTGTTAACTCGTTCAGCAGGAACTCCTGCTTTCACTAAAGCATCGTATGTTCCACCTGTGGCAATTAGGGTAAAGCCTCTTGCAATAAGCTGTCTGGCTGTTTCTGGTAATTTGGCTTTATCTGCATCTTTCACTGAGATAATCGCTCGCCCACCTCGGGGAGGATGGCTGCCAGCTCCCAGTAAGGCTTTGTAATAGGCCTCACCAAAAGTTAATCCGACGCCCATCACTTCTCCCGTGGATTTCATTTCTGGGCCTAAGATTGGATCGGCACCGTGAAACTTATTAAAGGGAAAAACAGGCGCTTTAACCGAATAATAAGGTGGGATAACTTCTTTAGTATAACCCATTTGTTCCAAAGTCTCCCCAGCCATGCAACGAGCAGCAATTTTAGCAAGTGGCAAGCCTGTGGCTTTTGATACAAAAGGAACGGTTCGAGAGGCACGTGGGTTCACTTCCAGAATGTAAATTTTATCTCTTTGTATCGCAAATTGCGCATTCATAAGGCCCAGAACACCCAGCTCTCTGGCCATCGACTGCATCTGCAAACGCATACTATTTTGGTTCTCTTCAGACAAAGAAAAAGGTGGTAAGCTACAGGCCGAGTCACCAGAGTGAACGCCTGCTTGTTCAATATGCTCCATAACGCCGCCGATTAAAATATTACCATCCTTATCACAAATGGCATCAACATCCACTTCAACGGCATCATCAAGGAAACGATCTAACAAAACAGGTGACTCATTAGAAACACTAACAGCTTCCGTCATATAACGTCGCAATTCGTCTTCGTTATAGACAATCTCCATGGCTCTCCCGCCCAACACATAGGAAGGCCTCACCACCAATGGATAACCAATCTGTTCAGCTAACAGCACACCTTCTTCGCTATTTCTAGCAGTTCTATTCGGTGGTTGTAACAAACCAAGACGATCAACGGCCGTTTGGAATCTCTCTCTATCTTCTGCTCTATCAATTGCATCGGGGGAGGTTCCTATAATAGGCACGCCTTCGGCTTCTAATGCTCTGGCTAATTTCAACGGTGTTTGACCACCATAATGCACAATAACACCAATCGGCTTTTCTAAATGGACAATTTCCAAGACATCTTCCAAAGTGAGTGATTCAAAATATAAACGATCTGAAGTGTCAAAATCTGTGGAGACTGTTTCTGGATTACAGTTAATCATGATGGACTCGTAGCCTATATCTCGTATGGCTTGAGCTGCATGCACACAGCAATAATCAAACTCGATACCCTGCCCAATTCGATTGGGGCCGCCTCCTAACACGATGATTTTTTTATTAGCTGTTGGATGCGCTTCACACTCATGCTCATAAGTGGAGTACATATAAGCCGTATCAGTTGCAAATTCAGCAGCACAGGTATCTACTCGTTTATAAACTGGCCTTAAATCAAGCTGTTGCCTAAGTTTTCGCACTTCTCTCTCGCTCACACCCACGATGCTCGCCAAACGCATATCAGAAAATCCCTTACGCTTTAGCTGGAACAACAATTCTTTATTGAGTGAAGCAAAACCATCTGCCGCAAGCTTCAATTCCAACACAACTAACTCTTCAATCTGAACCAAAAACCAGACGTCGATACGGGTTTGCTGATGGATTTTTTCTACATCCCATCCCTGTCTGAAAGCATCGGCTATCCACCAAATTCTTTCTGGCCCCGGCACCTGCAAGTTGTGGGCGATTTGCTCTTGAATATCATCGGTATTTTTAATTTTTGAAATAAATCCGCAGGCATCAACTTCTAGGCCTCTCAATGCTTTTTGGATAGATTCTTGGAAAGTGCGACCAATAGCCATCACCTCTCCTACTGACTTCATTTGTGTGGTTAAAACCGTTGAAGTTGCGCCAAACTTTTCAAAGTTAAAGCGTGGTATTTTGGTGACAACATAATCTAATGTTGGCTCGAAAGATGCTGGGGTGCGTCCCCCAGTAATTTCATTTTGTAGCTCATCTAAGGTGTAACCTATTGCCAGTTTAGCGGCAACTCTGGCGATTGGAAATCCTGTTGCTTTAGAGGCAAGCGCGGAAGATCGAGATACACGAGGGTTCATTTCAATGACAACCATTCGGCCATCTACTGGATTCACGCCAAACTGTACATTGGAACCACCTGTTTCAACGCCCACTTCACGCAATACAGCTAAAGAGGCATTACGCATGATTTGATATTCTTTGTCTGTCAGTGTTTGCGCAGGAGCAACCGTAATAGAATCTCCGGTATGTACGCCCATTGGGTCAAAGTTTTCAATAGAACAAACGATGATACAGTTATCTTTTTTGTCTCGAATCACTTCCATTTCGTATTCTTTCCAACCAATCAGCGACTCATCAATCAATAACTCATTGGTTGGCGACAGTTCTAATCCGCGCACACAAATTTCTTCAAATTCCTCCTTGTTATAGGCAATACCACCACCCGTTCCACCCATGGTAAAAGAAGGGCGAATAATACAGGGGAAGCCAACTTGATCAAGTACCTTGTAAGCTTGTTCTAAATCATGGGCTATAGCAGCATTTGGCATGGCTAAGCCAATTTTTTTCATGGCTTGGGCAAATTTTTCTCTATCTTCAGCCTTATCAATGGCTTCACGGTCAGCACCAATCATTTCAACGCCATATTTTTCCAAAACACCATGATGCGCCAAATCCAACGCACAGTTTAACGCTGTTTGCCCACCCATTGTGGGTAACAAAGCATCTGGACGTTCTTTCTCGATAATGCGTTCCACCACATCCCAACGAATGGGTTCGATGTAAGTGGCATCAGCCATTTCAGGATCAGTCATGATCGTTGCAGGGTTAGAGTTAACTAAAATCACTCGATACCCTTCTTCTTTAAGTGCTTTACAGGCTTGAGCGCCTGAATAATCAAACTCACAAGCTTGGCCGATGATTATGGGCCCAGCGCCAATGATTAAAATACTTTTTAGATCCGTACGTTTTGGCATGAATTAACCTTGTCTATTGGTATAGAAAATAAATAAACGGATGTTGACTAGCGAGTCGCTGCCATCATTGCTACAAACTCATCAAATAATCCTGCAACATCATGAGGTCCAGGACTGGCTTCTGGATGCCCTTGAAAACTAAATGCTGGCGTATCGGTACGACGTATGCCTTGTAAAGAACCATCAAATAATGAGCGATGAGTTGCTTCAATGTTTTTGGGCAAAGAAGATTCCTGTACGGCAAAACCATGATTCTGACTAGTAATCATCACCAGGTCCGTTTTCAGATCTCGAACAGGATGGTTCGCCCCATGATGCCCAAACTTCATTTTTTCGGTGGTTGCACCACTGGCTAAAGCTAATAGCTGATGACCTAAACATATCCCAAACACAGGGATCTGATGAGCTAAAATGTTTTGAATGGCTTGAATAGCGTAATCACAAGGTTCTGGATCACCAGGGCCATTGGATAAGAATATGCCATCTGGCTTTAAGTCTAACACTTCTTGAGCAGAAGTTTTAGCGGGCACAACCGTCAGGCGACAACCTCTCTGTACTAGCATGCGCAAAATATTACGCTTCACCCCAAAATCATAGGCGACAACATGATAG
This sequence comes from Gammaproteobacteria bacterium CG22_combo_CG10-13_8_21_14_all_40_8, assembly GCA_002770795.1. GTDB lineage: Bacteria > Pseudomonadota > Gammaproteobacteria > Enterobacterales > 21-14-all-40-8. The sequence continues at coordinate 5,673 of PCTP01000088.1, forward strand.
GTACAATCATTTTTTGGCTGATGGGACAATGCAGCATCTATATCCCAAACCGATTCATTCCAGCTATAAGTTGTTGAAGTAGTGACCTCTTTCGCCAAATCCATCCCTTTGAGACCAGGGAATGCTCTTGCAAACTCTAAGGCTTTTTCGGCATCTTCACCAACAAAAATACATCCAGATTGAGCCCCCTTATCTCTTAAAATTCGAGTTAATTGGCGCGTATCAATTTCTGAGATAGCCACAATTTGACGTTCAATTAAATAATCTTGCAGACTTTGCTGACTTCTCCAACTACTCGCAACCAAGGGTAGATCCCGAATAATCAATCCAGCCGCCCAAATTTGAGAGGATTCTTCATCTTCAAGGGTTACGCCCGTATTTCCAATATGGGGGTAGGTGAGAGTGACCAGTTGCTTAGCGTAAGATGGATCGGTAAGAATTTCTTGATATCCCGTCATGGCCGTATTAAAAACGACCTCTCCAACAGTCTGTCCTTCATATCCAATTGAACGCCCATAAAACAAGGTGCCGTCTTCAAGAGCTAGTATGGCAGTTTGTGACAAGGAGGCCTCCGATGAGTAAATTTGACAATTAATGGGCTTCACTCATGTTAATGCCCCAAGATGATTTACTACAAAATAAACGTAAAACTCAGAGATTAGTCTAAAAATGACCGAACAGTAGTGATGATTCAAAAATTTGGTAGATTTTACTGGATTGACTGTTTTCTGTCTATGGAACAATCGTTATCTACAGGCGATTCTGTAGTATTTTATACCTTACTTTCCCAAAATATCGATTTTAGAGGAATTTATGGGAAATGTCTTTTTTGAACAGTACAGGACCACGGCAAATTTGTTCTAATTTGATACGTCAATTGCTGCGGCTCTTTCGTGTATTCGTTGTAAGCTTAAAATAGTCTAATACCGATCCTGTGCTTTTATCTAACTGCCTCATTCTCTTCGATACATTTGTGGCGCCTTTTGATTTAACCAGTCCAATAGCAAATCGCCTCATCCGCGTCATATTTTCAGGGCCGTACCCAGTGCGGATGGTTGAGCGATCTTCATTATAAATCCAGTCGATAATATAATGGTAAGCTTCGACAGACCAATGATCACGCACCTTATGTAATAGAGTTTTAGGACTCGCTTCTTTTTTTGTTCTGCTGCTAATACCATCAGCGACTTCGATTGACGTCTCGCCACTTTTTTTATCTGTGGCAGTCCGCTCTATGCGATAGATCTTAGCAACATGCGGAAACTTAACGTACTCATTTAACTTCGACGTCGTCCAGATTTTTCGTTGCTCAATACGGCCATGTCCAGTGGAAACGCTATCGGTATAAT
>PCTP01000271.1:0-4568 GCA_002770795.1 Gammaproteobacteria bacterium CG22_combo_CG10-13_8_21_14_all_40_8
CCTGTTTTTAACACGCTACGTCTTTTTACCATATACTCCTCCGAAGGATGTTGAATGTGCCAAGTGGTTCTTGATTGAAACACAGGGTTTTTCTTTCTCCAAAATGTGAACATTCATTGTTTATTCTATAAAAAACAATTAGCGTTGAAAGTAACCAAAAAACTATATATCAGCAAGGATAGTGGAGTGACATTGCGAGAGATTTTTCAAAAGGGCCTGATTTGACAGTCAATGGCACAGGATGTCACTCGATGTCGAGGCGCTAATTTGTATTAAAGATTCGAAATACTGACTTTTAGGTTATTGATGTGAAAATTTCATTGACGCACTGAAATTTGAATGTTGTTAAATAAAGGAACTTAAAAAAATATTTAATAGCTCATTCTGTAATATACAGGCCAGATATTGTTTAGCTCATTGTCTAAGAGAGTCATCTCCTATTTTCACCTTTGATGGCCTTATTCAGGGTAGTTCTTCAACTTTGTTAAAATATTAAATGACAGGATCTAGAACTAACCTACGGATATATACAACCAAGAGCTGCAGTCTTGGATGATTGAAGATATATAATTGTTACCTGCAAATAACTAGACTATTCTTAAAAATTATTCACAACATTGATTTGGATCAATTTGCATATTTCCTCAACTCTTATTATTCAAAACTTCATAACAGTGATTTATCATCTGTTATCAAACTCAATTTTCAAGCTTAATTAATTAGGAATCATTATGACAAGTGATAAAGCCCTGACATATAACTATAAGGTGGTTCGACAATTTGCCTTAGTTACCGTACTTTGGGGGATTGTTGGAATGACTGTGGGTGTTTTACTCGCTTCACAACTCATTTGGCCTCAGCTAAACTTCGACATTCCTTGGTTGACCTATAGTCGACTCAGGCCGTTACACACCAATGCAGTCATTTTTGCATTTGGCGGCAGTGCCCTGTTTGCAACCTCGTTTTATGTTGTACAACGAACCTGTCAGGCGAGACTTTTTAGTGATAAACTAGCGGCTTTTGTCTTTTGGGGCTGGCAACTCGTCATTATTTCTGCCGCTATCTCTCTGCCATTAGGTTACACCAGTGCTAAAGAATATGCAGAATTAGAATGGCCAATTGACATTTTAATTGCAGTGGTTTGGGTTGCCTATGCTATCGCGTTTTTTGGCACCATTATGAAACGAAAAACTAAACATATTTACGTAGCTAATTGGTTTTTTGGTGCATTCATTCTAACCGTTGCAGTGCTTCATATTATCAACAATATCGAACTCCCAGTCAGTGGCATGAAGTCTTATTCAGTGTATGCAGGTACCGTGGATGCAATGATTCAATGGTGGTATGGACATAATGCTGTGGGCTTTTTCCTAACTGCTGGATTCTTGGGGATGGTGTACTATTTTGTTCCATTACGAGCTGGACGTCCTGTATATTCTTATCGTTTATCGGTGGTACATTTTTGGGCTTTAATTGGTGTTTATATGTGGGCAGGCCCTCACCACCTTATCTACAGCACCCTACCAGACTGGGCTCAGTCCTTAGGCATGGTATTTTCATTAATTCTATTGGCACCTTCATGGGGTGGAATGATTAATGGGGTCATGACATTATCTGGTGCTTGGCACAAATTACGTGATGACCCCGTTTTAAGATTTTTGATCGTCTCATTATCTTTCTATGGTATGTCAACTTTCGAAGGCCCTATGATGGCCATTAAAACTGTCAACTCCCTTTCTCATAATACAGACTGGACAATTGGCCATGTACATAGTGGTGCGTTAGGCTGGGTTGCTATGGTGACTATCGGCTGTATCTACATATTGATCCCAAGACTTTTTGGAAAAAAAGAAATGAATAGTGTAAAGCTCATTAACTGGCACTTTTGGTTATCTACAGTTGGTGTGGTGCTCTATATTACATCCATGTGGATAGCTGGGATTATGCAAGGCCTTATGTGGAGGGATACCCATGCAGATGGAACCTTAACTTATAGCTTCGTTGAATCTTTAAAGTTCACCTATCCCTATTATGGTGTCAGACTTGCAGGTGGAGCTCTCTTTTTAATCGGCATGTTCATTATGGCTTATAACGTTTACAAAACCATCGCTGGCGACAAGCTTGAAGTAAAAGAACAAACTATCCCAGCCACAATAGCCTAAGGAGTTGAGAATGAATCACGATATCATAGAAAAAAACATCGGCTTAATGGCTTTATTGATTATTTTAATCATTAGTGGTGGTGGCTTGATAGAAATAGTCCCTTTATTCTTTTTGAATGAAACCACTACGCCCGTAGAAGGGTTAAAACCTTACACAGCACTGCAGTTAGAAGGCAGAGACATTTATATAAGAGATGGCTGCCATGTTTGTCATACACAAATGATCCGTCCATTACGTGCTGAAACAGAACGTTACGGACATTATTCTGTTGCAGGAGAATTTGTTTACGAGCATCCCTTCCTCTGGGGCTCAAAAAGAACGGGTCCAGATTTAGCACGCGTAGGTGGACGTTATAGCGATGAATGGCACAAAGTTCATCTCAATAACCCGAGAGATGTGGTACCGGAATCTAATATGCCCGCATTCCCTTGGTTAGCAACGAATAAATTAACGGGTGAAGATACTGCAAAGAAAATGAAAGTAATGAGAACGTTAGGCGTTCCTTACACCGATACAGACATTGCAGATGCTGAAGCCGCTGTTAAGGGTAAAACAGAGCAAGAAGCATTGATTGCCTATCTTCAGAACCTCGGCACATTGATTAAAAATAAAAGGTAGGTCGCTATGGATATTAATACATTAAGAGGCATTATGACGGGCTTACTGATTGTGGTTTTTATCGCTCTATTTATTTGGGCCTATAGCAAGAAACGCCATGATGATTTCAATGAGGCAGCCCTGCTTCCATTTACCGGCGATGATTTAGACAATATATCAACACCTAAAAAAATGGAAAAAGCACAAAACAATAAATTTCAAGGGGATAAATTATGAGTAGTTTTTGGCACTGGTATATCACCATTGGCGTCATCGTCTATATCATAGCCGTTTTTTGGTTATTGCAAGCCACTCGTAAATCCAAAACTGGCAGCGAAGGTGAAGATGAGCTGATGGATCACAGCTATGATGGTATACAAGAGTATAATAACCCACTACCTAGATGGTGGTTACAACTCTTTTATATTACCTTAATTTTTTCCATAGGCTACTTGGTGTTATATCCTGGTTTGGGGAGCTGGAAAGGCACATTTGGTTGGACCCAGCAAAATCAATTTGAAAAAGAAGTCGCTGCAACTGATGCAATCACAGCACCAATCTTCAAGAAATTTGGTGCAATGAGCATGGAAGAACTCGTTTCTTCACAGCCTCAGGCCATCGACATGGGTAAAAGAATGTTTATAAATAGCTGTTCGGTATGTCATGGTTCTGATGCTGGTGGTGCTCCAGGGTTTCCTAATCTAACCGATAACGATTGGCTATGGGGCGGTGCTCCCGACACTATCCAAGCAACAATTACGCTTGGACGCACAGGAAGCATGCCTGCTTGGGCTTCTACTCTTGATGAACTCAGCATACAACAACTCACAAGCTATGTAATCAGCTTGAGTGGTAGAAGTTCAAATAAAGAGTTAGCCGAAGCTGGGCAGCCAAAGTTTCAAATGTACTGCAGTGGTTGTCACGGAGCCGATGCGAAAGGAGCCCAAGCCCTTGGTGCTGCTAACCTAACAGATAAGGTTTGGCTGTATGGCGGTTCTGCTGCAGTGATCAGCAAAACAATTCGCGAAGGCCGGAGTGGTATCATGCCTGCCCACAAAGATTTGCTCAGCGCTGATCAAATCCATTTAGTTGGCGCTTATGTTTACAGTTTGAGTCATACGAAGTAACTCTTTGCTGTAAATCATTTATTCAGTACACACAAGAACTCATTGGGGTATACTCTCCCCACTGAGTTCTTTAAATTTAATGACTAATTCAAGATATATAAAGTGACCCTAAAACCTATTCCCATTAAAGTTGAAACCACTCATGATCTTTATGAAAAAGCGCCCAAAGTGTACTCACGAAAAATTAACGGCACTTTCAATAAGCTCAGATCAATCTCTGTCTGGGTATTATTAGGTCTTTATTATGCTATCCCTTGGTTTAATTGGGAGACTCATCAGGCTATTTTATTTGATTTACCCGCGCGTAAATTTTACCTGCTTGGGCTGACTATTTGGCCACAAGATTTCATCTTACTCTCATGGTTACTTATTATTGCTGCCGTCACACTCTTCTTTGTCACAGCTGTGGCTGGTCGGCTCTGGTGTGGCTATGCCTGTCCTCAAACCGTTTGGACAGAAACCTTTATTTGGATTGAGCGATTCTTTGAAGGAGATAGAAATCAACAAATAAAATTAAACAAACAAGCTTGGAATAGTGAAAAGCTGGTCAAAAAGACTCTAAAACATAGCTCTTGGCTGATTTTTTCTTTATTTACAGGTTACACCTTTGTCGGTTACTTCACCCCTATTCGCACTCTTACACCTCATATCATCAATTTTACCCTTGGCCCTTGGGAAATA
>PCTP01000271.1:4615-6994 GCA_002770795.1 Gammaproteobacteria bacterium CG22_combo_CG10-13_8_21_14_all_40_8
TTTGCGCGAGCAGGTGTGTAAATACATGTGTCCCTACGCACGTTTCCAAAGCTCTATGTTCGATAAAGATACCCTTATTATCTCCTATGATGCAACAAGAGGGGAGCACAGAGGTAAACGCAAGAAGGGAAGCGATTATGCACAAGCTGGCTTAGGAGATTGCGTTGACTGTGAACTCTGTGTACAAGCCTGCCCTACTGGTATCGATATACGTAATGGCCTTCAAATAGAATGTATCGCTTGTGCTTTATGTATCGATGCTTGTGACTCTATTATGGAAAAAATGAGCTATCCCAAGGGGTTGATTCATTACACCACTGAGCATGTAGAACAAGGTGGTAAACTTAAAGTTTTTAGGATGAGAACGTTGCTGTACTTCATCTTATGGATTTCCCTGATCAGTGCTTTTGTATACCAGATTACCACTCGAATTCCACTTAAAGTTGATGTGATACGTGATCGTGGCAAGTTATACCAAGAAAACATCAATGGACTCATTGAGAATGTTTATACCGTGAAAATTTTAAATATGGACAATCTCGATCATCAATACAGCATTCGAGCCACAGGCATTGAAGGTATTTCCATTGTAGGTAAAAAGGAAGTTTCTGTGAAATCAGGTGACGTGACCTCATTCCCATTGCGTCTCGAAATCGATCCTGGGTATCTAACACAAACCACTAATCATGTAGAATTTACTATCTACTCAACAGATCAAATGAACTTAATAGCCAGCTCAGAAAGCCGATTTATTGGCCCTGCATTAGGAAAATAATACGATGAGTATTGAAGCAACAACCGCTAAATCCTGGTATCGAGAGCCTTATCTGTGGTTAGTTATCCTACTACCATTTTCTGCGGTTTTGGGCGGTTTACTCACCGTCTATATTGCCGTCACACATCAAGACAGTCTAGTGGATGACAATTACTACCAGTCAGGATTAGCCATTAATAAAGATAAGGATTCCCATCTTGTCGCAAAAAGCATGCGGCTAACCGGCCAATTGGTTCAAAATAATGGTATTTTTCTGCTGCATCTGCAATCCAACGAGCAAACATTGCAACTCCCTAAGGTACTGCAACTTAAACTCAACCATCCCACAGACGAACATAAAGATGAAGTTATTCAATTACTGCAAACATCCATCGGTTATTATCAGGCAGATTTTTCAAAAATAATCAGTGGCAGATACTACTTACACTTACAACCGATTGACGCAAGTTGGCTTATACAACAAAGCATTGAGTTATCTCCTAACAAACCTGTGTCCATTCAGGCGACCTAATTTGCATGATGAAAAATGCATGTTTCCACTGTGGAGAATCTATTCCAGAAAACTTCCATGCCTCCATTCTGTGGCAGAATCAACAAAGACCACTCTGTTGTTATGGCTGCAAAGCTGTTGCGGAACTTATTTTAGAAAATAATTTAGAGGATTTTTACAAACTTCGCGAAGGCAATTCCATCAAACCTCAAGCATTGATACCCGCAGAACTTGAACAACTCAATTCCTATAATAATATTCAAATCAACCAAGATTTAATTGATCCTAACCAAGAAGTCCAAGATATCAATCTCTATGTAGAGGGTATTAGTTGTGCAGCTTGCAGCTGGTTGATCGAAAAAAACCTCATGGCGCTTACTTACATTCAAGAAGTGAATGTCAATATCATTAACCATGTGGTTAAAATTAAATGGCTAGCCAGCGTTGATAATAGCCATTTGGGCGATATATTAAAAGCACTGCATCAATGCGGCTATAAAGCCAGCCCGCTACTGCCAGAACAGCTTGCATCAAAACAAAAAGCTGAACAAAAAGTGCTCCTTAAACGACTAGGCGTTGCTACTATTGCCATGATGCAAGTTATGATGTTTTCCTTCGGCTTATACACGGGTATATTCAATGCGTCGGAACAAAAGTATCACGACTTATTGATCTGGGTGAGTTGGATGTTAACCACCCCAGTTGTTTTTTATAGTGCAGCCCCATTCTTCAAAGGGGCATATCATAATATGAGACATTTCACTTTAGGTATGAATGTTCCAATTGCATTGGCCATTAGCGCCGCCTATTTTTCCAGCAGCCTATCCATTTTTATCCACAAAGATGTGGTATATTTTGACTCGGTGGTGATGTTGATTTTTTTCTTATTATTAGGGCGTTTTTTACAAGCCAGAGCCAATTGGCGAGCCATTCAAACTAACCTGACCGATGCCAAACACTTACCTTTATCGATTCGTGTAAAACAGGAAGATAAATGGATCTACCAGCCCTTATCCAAGATACAGATAGATGACATCATATTATTACCAGCAGGTGAAACCCTTGCAGTTGATGGGGTGGTTATTACAGGAGAGTCGCAAATTAGCACTTCAAT
>PCTP01000164.1 GCA_002770795.1 Gammaproteobacteria bacterium CG22_combo_CG10-13_8_21_14_all_40_8
GCTTCGGACTCTCGCATTCTGCCTATTTTTGTTATAACCTAAAGCACAAAACATCAAGCCATACCATTAACTGAAATCATGTTCAATAAAGATTTACACACCAGCTTCCCCATCATTCCTGATACAAAAGTCTATCAGGTGGGTGGAGTGGTACGTGATCGTTTACTGAACTTGCCCGTTAAAGATATTGACTGGGTCGTGGTGGGAGCCACCCCCAAACAGATGTTAAAACGAGGTTATCAGCAAGTGGGTAAGGATTTCCCGGTGTTTTTACACCCTAAAACCCATGAAGAATTTGCGCTGGCGCGAACTGAACGCAAAACGGCCTTGGGTTATCATGGCTTTGAATTTAATACCTCACCAAAAGTCACTTTAGAGGAAGATCTGGCTCGGCGGGATCTCACCATCAATGCCATGGCTTTATCAGCCAATGGTGACATTATCGATCCCTATCAGGGTCAACAAGATCTCAAGAATAAATATTTACGCCATGTGTCGAATGCCTTTTGCGAAGATCCGGTCAGAATTTTAAGAATTGCTCGCTTCGCCGCTCGCTATGCGCATTTGGGTTTTCAAGTTGCACCAGAAACCGTTGATTTAATGAAGTCAATGGTCAAAAATGGCGAAGTGGATGCGCTAAGCCCTGAACGAGTGTTTCAAGAGTTTTGTGGGGCATTGAAGGAGAAATCACCTCAAGTATTCCTTGAAACCCTAAGAACCTGCCATGCACTCAAGGTCATTTTCCCCGAAATCGATCAACTTTTTGGCATCCCCAACCCACCGCAATGGCATCCAGAAATTGATACGGGCGTTCACACCTTAAAGGTTTTACAACAATGTAGTTTGCTCACTCCAGATCCCATGGTTCGTTTTGCTTCGATTTGTCATGATCTGGGTAAAGGGCTGACTCTCAAACAATACTGGCCAAGCCATAGAGGACATGAAAAGAAAGGTGTCCCGGTTGTAACAAAACTCTGTCATCGATTAAGAGTTCCAAAGCAATGGCGCGAACTCGCAGAACTCTGTTGTGAATATCATATTCATACCCACAAACTTTCAGAAATGAAAGCCAGTACCATTGTGAAAACTTTGGAAAAGATGGATGCTTTTCGTCGTCCAGAGCGATTTTTACAATATCTCATTGTGTGTGAATCAGATTCCAAAGGAAGAACTGGCTGGGAAACCAAACCCTATCCTCAAAAAGCCTATTTTCAAACCCTCCAACAAGCAGCCTGTCAAATTGATACGCAACAAATTGCCAAAGAATGTGATAATCCCAAAGAAATATCGCAACAAATCCATGAAGCAAGAGTCAATGCACTGCATCTTATTCATAAGCACGGGCAACCATCAGGACAACATTAGCATTTTGTTAACCTCAACCCTTAGCGCTGTTATCGCACTCACCAAATAGAAGAAACATTATGGCATTTATAGATATTATTCCTCCAGAAAACGCTGAGGGTGAACTGAAAGAAGTTTACGATCAAGTCATCAAAAGCCGTGGCGCTGTTGCCGAGGTATTGCGCTTACATAGCCTCAATCCCAAGTCACTCACCACCCATGTTGATCTGTATATGGGCATTATGTTTGGTAAATCGCCTTTAAAACGCCATATTAGAGAAATGATGGCTGTGGTTGTCTCTAAAGCCAACAACTGTTACTACTGCCAAACTCATCACGGTGAAGCACTGAATAACTTCTGGAAGGATGAAAACCGTGTTGAACAATTAAAAGCGGATTTCACTCAATGTGGTTTAACCGAGAAAGAACTAGGATTAGCGCAATATGCCTGGCAATTGACGCAAGATCCTTCGGCTTCAACTCAACAACAGATCGACTCACTGAAAGCTTTAGGTTGGAGTGACCGAGCGATATTAGATGCAGCTCTGGTGATTAGTTACTTTAACTTTGTCAATAGAATGGTACTGGGACTAGGTGCTCATATCGAGGAACATCAAGGGAAAGGATTTGTATACGATTAAATTGTTTAGAAGCAACGACCCATACGACTGCATGGGTCGTTGCTAACAATTGTGGAGATTTTCACATTCGAAACTACAATCCGTTGGCTTTCAATTCTCCCTTCAAATCTTCAGCTTAAAAGCCACCCCATTAAAACAACGCCTAATAAAAGACGATAGATAACAAAGGGCAACATACCTAATTTTTCTAAGAGTTTTAAAAAGTAATGGATACTTAAATAGGCACTGACTGCTGAAACACAAATGCCTAAACCCATTTGGCCCCAAGGTACAGTCTCGGTTTGTTGAATGAGTTCAATGCCTTTTAATCCACCAGCCAATACAATCACAGGAATGGAGAGCAAGAAAGAAAATCTAGCCGATCCTGAACGACTCAAACCTAACATAAGGCCAGCGGTCATGGTGGCTCCCGATCGAGAGGTGCCAGGTATTAGAGCAAGCATTTGAGCGCAACCCACCCAAAAAATATCTTCGTAAGTTAGTTGGTATTCACTTCTGGTGTTTTGTGCAGCTAATCTATCAGACCACCATAAAAATCCGGCAAAAATCAAAGTGGTGGTTGCAATTACCATAGAAGTGCGTAAATTATCTTCAATAAAATGTTGGAAGATAAGCCCCGCTAATCCAACCGGAACAGTTCCCCACAATACCGCCCAAGCCAAACGACTATCATCCGTTGCCTGTTGTTTGAATACATGATTAAACCATGCAAGGGTCATGGCTTGAAGTTCCTCTTTGAAATAAGCAATAACGGCCATTAACGTCCCAACATGAACCGCCACATCAAAAGCATTACCCTGAGGAGGCCACCCAAAAATCTCAGCAGGTAAAATCAAATGCGCGGAGCTGGAAATAGGTAAAAACTCGGTTAATCCTTGTATAAGGGCTAAAATGAAAGCATGAAAATAACTCATATTTTTTACTCAGTAATCATTAGGTTGTCTTAGTTCAACCCATACACAATTATAAACGACCGCGACGGTCTCCCCGCTGAAATCCCACTAAATAGGGCAATGAAACGTTCTTAGTGAAAGCAATCACCTTAAAAATTTCACCCATTTCCGTCGGCAACATCAAAATTTTAGCTTGCTGTGAATATCGCAACATAACTTCTGCTTTTTCTCCCGCTAATTCTGTCATGCGTTCCAATAGACCACAGTTGGTCAAAAAATTAGCCTGATCAATATAACCAGAAACCCCCAGTCCCTTGGCAAAGCCTGTTTCTGCCAGTGATGTGAAATCCACATGGGCGGTAATATCCTGCAACCCCAATAAAACCAGTGGATCAGAATGCGCATGATGGCGGTAATGACACATTAATGTGCCAGATCGTTGTGAATGATAATATTCCGCAGCAGGAAAACCGTAGTCGAGAAGTAAAATGATCCCCTCTTCCAGAAAATCCGCTAAAGACTCCATCCAAACACTTTGTAAAAAATTAACTTCTGTTTGGTAATTTTCTGGAAGATCATGGGCTATTTGACGAGCTTGATACCATTTCTCAATGTCTTGATCTGCCTTTTTAAATTCAAAAAAGAATTTATCCTCATGACTGACTACCACTTTTTCAAAAAGCTCACCGTCTTGACTTTCTATTAAACGAACGCCCATGGCATCAATCACTTCATTCGCCACAATCGCCCCTTTAAAGCCTTTTTGGGGCAATTCATTTAACCATTGCACTTTTGAAAACAAATGAGGAATATGCTTTTGTAAATAATGTTGTTGCCTCTCTCGCAGTTCTGCAGAGCGCTCTAAAATAAAATAATATTGCGGTAAGGTATCGAGCTCTTCCAGTCTCAAAAGAATATCGGCTGCCATTGTTCCTTGACCGGCGCCCAACTCAAGGATTTGAGGATGTTCAATCACACCCAAGACCTGTGCTATTTGCATAGCCAAACAGTCTGAAAATAAAGGAGAAATTTCTGGTGCAGTAACAAAATCGCCAGACTCACCAATTTTTTGAGCGCCAGCGGCATAATAACCCAACCCAGGCGCATATAAAGCCAATTCCATGAAATCTTGGAAATTAACAAATCCACCATTTTCGAGCATTTTATTCTGTATAAAATGATGTAGCTTCTCACTATGCACGATAGCTTCAACGGAAGGAATGGGCAAATCACCCAACTGTTTGAGTTGTTCTTTTAATCGCTGATGGTAACTAGAAAGCATGGCAGCCAAATTTCACTCCAAGGGTTTGCTTGGTTTCAACAAAGGTATCAGCTTTTGCGGCAAATTAAACTCTGTCCATAGTTGTTGCATACTGATTTTTAATACGGGATGTAACAAATTAGGTGCTAATTCCGACAACGGCCAAAGTACAAAAGCATAATCCACTATATCGGTCCGAGGAAGCTTCACAGGTTTATCACACACCCTATCGCCATAAAGTAATAAATCTATATCGATGGTTCGAGGTTTGAATTTTGCCCGAGGCTGCAACTCATTGATATCTTGGTCTATATTCTCTAGATCAGCGCTTCCCACAATATCCTCAAGCTGTTGCAACTTTCTTACAAGCGCCTCTAGCTCAAGGACCGTTTCGATTTTAGCCACTAAGTTAATAAAATCCTCGCCTGAAAATCCTACAGACTCACTTAAAAACTGGCGTGAAAATTCGCAAGACTGAAAAGTTTGTTTCAATAAATCTAAAGCCTTAGGAATATATTTTTCAGGCTCAACATTACTACCGATACCCAAATAAATCGTATTCATCGTAAATTCAAAGACACCGTTCTATCATGACACCCACAGTGCTCGCCCGCTCTACAGCACCTGGTTTAGTCAATGTAATTTTAACCCGCGCCACAGAAAACTCCACCAAGATTAAATTAGCGACTTTCTCCGCCAAGGTTTCAATCAACTGAAACTGCGTAGATTCAACATATTGAATCACACGTTTTGAAACTTTGTTGTAGTCGAGAGCTTGCTCTATTGAATCTGACTGAGCTGCCGGACAAGTATCCGTTGCCATTTCAATATCAAAACAAAGCAACTGAGGCTTTTCTCTTTCCCAATCAAAAATGCCTATAATGGTGTAAGTTTTTAACGCTTGAATAAATATAGTATCCATATATACCCGACAAATTTTAGTTAAAAACGGCTAGCTATTAAGGGGCAACAGGGTATACTTATTTGCATTTAACTTCCACTTTTTTCACTGTATTTCAGCTTGGCTCAGGGAGTGTGTTTTGTTATTTATTGGTTTACTCATTTTATCTTATGTCTTGGGTTCTCTCTCCAGCGCTATCTTGGTTTGTCGATTTTTATCCCTACCCGATCCCAGATTAAGCGGCTCTCATAATGCAGGCAGCTCCAATGTCTTACGTACATCAGGCACAAAAGCCGCTATGTTGACTTTCTTGGGGGATGTGAGCAAAGGCATTGTGGCGATAGGCATAGGGCAATGGATGGAATTGCCGATGCATCAACTTGTCTGGCTATCATGTGCCGCTGTTGTGGGGCATATCTGGCCAATATTTTTTGAATTTAAAGGAGGCAAAGGCGTTGCAACTGCTTTGGGTGCGATGATTGTCCTGAGTTATCCCTTTTCAATCAGCTTGATGTTGATATGGTTAATCGTTTACTTCATCTTCCACTACGCTTCTGTTGCCAGCCTATTCAGTGCTATCAGCGCACCCATTTTAAGTTATGCCTTTTTTCCCGAATTATTCAGTATCACTCTGGTATTAATGATGCTCACATTGTGTAAACATCGAAGTAACCTACAACGACTAAAACAGGGAAAGGAAAGTAAACTATAACCCCGACAACCTCAGCTTAAATTGGCTAAAGGCCATCTCGCTTTAGCATTAAAAGCTAAGGGTTCAAAACATCCAGCTTGAAAACGACGATAACCCGCATAAGCGATCATTGCGCCATTATCAGTACAAAATTCAGGTCGTGGATAATAAACCTGATAGCCACGTGCCTTAGTTTCTTCGCTTAATTTTTCACGCAAACGACGATTCGCACTGACGCCCCCCGCAACCACTAAACGTTTAAGCCCTGTTTGCTCCAAAGCACGTTTACATTTAATAGCCAAGGTATCCACCACCGCTTGTTCAAAAGCCAAAGCAATATCTGCCTTAGTTTGATCGGAGCCATCTCCAGCTCGAATGGTGTTCGCGGCAAATGTTTTTAAGCCACTAAAGCTTAAATCGAGTCCCGGTCGATTTACCATAGGTCTGGGAAACACATATTTTCCAGGCGTCCCCTTTAAAGCCCATTCAGAAATAGCGGGTCCACCAGGATAACCAATCTCTAAAAGTTTAGCCGTTTTATCAAAAGCTTCACCCGCCGCATCGTCCAAAGACTCTCCCAATAGTTCATACTGCCCTAAACCCGCAACTTGATAAATTTGTGTGTGTCCACCAGAAACCAGCAGCGCTAAGAAAGGGAACTCTGGTTTATCGGTCTCCAACATGGGCGCAAGTAAATGCCCTTCCATGTGGTGAATAGCTAAAGCCGGCTTATTCCAACCATAAGCCAAAGCTCGACCAAATCCAACGCCCACTAATAACGCACCAATTAAACCTGGCCCAGCGGTATAAGCCACTGCGTCTATATCCTCTGGTTTTGCCAGTGCTTGCTTCATTACCTCTTGAACCAAAGGCAACAACTTGCGTATATGATCTCGAGAAGCAAGTTCAGGCACTACACCACCATATTCAGAATGCAACTCAATCTGGCTATAAAGCGCCTGCGCGATAATCCCCGCCTTGTCATCAAAAATGGCAACGCCTGTTTCGTCGCAAGAAGTTTCAATACCCAGAATTTTCACCAATCTATTCTCTCTTATGGAGTTTGATATTATTTTACTGTGCTTTGTGGGCAATGCATAGGGGAAATAAAGTGAAGATGGAGAATTAAAAAAACCACAAACAAATCACTGATAAATTTGTGTGTGTCCACCAGAAACTGTCCACTCTTCATTAATATCACAAGCAATTAAGTGTCCATCATCAGGTAAGG
>PCTP01000231.1:0-6947 GCA_002770795.1 Gammaproteobacteria bacterium CG22_combo_CG10-13_8_21_14_all_40_8
GATGTAGGTCCTTTGGCTTTAAGTGCATCTTTAAATTTTTCTGCCATGATATCGAACGCACTATCCCAAGAGATGGGCTGAAAGTCCCCATCTTTGGCATACTTGCCATCCTTCATTCTCAATAAAGGTTGGGTTAATCGATCTTTTCCATACATAATTTTTGATAAAAAGTAGCCTTTTATACAATTGAGGCCTTTGTTAACTGGTGCATCAGGATCACCTTGAGTCGCAACCACTTTTCCATTTTGAGTACCGACTAAAACAGAGCAACCTGTTCCGCAAAAACGACAAGGCGCTTTGTCCCATTTTATTTCTGTTTTGGATTTTGTGGTGATTAAATTGGTTGCTCCCGCCGAAAGCGTGACACCCGCAGCGGTAGCAGCAGCAGCTGCTGCGTTAGCTTTAATAAAATCTCTTCGATTCATTTTCATAAGGGTTGCTCCTGATTGGTCAAATAGTTATCAAAGTGGTGATAAGCTATCGCAGTAGAGAGGACTCCGGGAATGTTGTTAATATCGGTAATAACATCTGCAAGTCGAGTTTTGGGATTGAGTTGTTCCACAGTTAGCACACATTTTCCATTATCCATATAGTGTATTTCCGCTCCCTCAAATTGATCGAGTGCTGTTCTAAGCTTTTGCTGGTTTTGAGGTGTGGTGCTGACCACGAGCCCCACCAAATTAATGGGCAATTCATGTGTTTCATTCATTGGACGGATTCCTGTTGAGGCAACTGAAACATCTCAATTGCTAGTGAGGGACAATTTTCAACACAAGCTCCACAGCCATTACATTGCGCTTGTTGAAGAACGGGCGAATAAATACCGCCAGTTTGAGGCTTAAAGGATATCGCTTCTTGTTCACATTGATCCTGACAAATATGACAATAAGTCCCCGTGAATTCGATGCATAAATTTGATATTTTGGCTTTCAATAACCAAATAGGAGAGACTTGTTGTGAGAGGGCGCCCGTTTCGCACTGTTTAACGCATAATGCACAAAAATCACAATAACCCTGAGAAAACTTGATGCTGGCGAAGCCATGAGAGTCTAATGCGATAATATGTTGGGGGCATGAGGTGACACAAGCGTTGCAACCTGTGCATTTTTCAATGAAGTTTTCTTCGACAATAGACCACGGAGGTCGAATGTTGCTTGATTTACGTCCTGATAAGTGTCGAAAAAATTGTCGCCTTTGTGCTTGAAACTCCATCGTTTCTTTCGGCCTGACTATCAGCTAGGAATTAGATAAGATTCATTATAGGGATGGGGGAATAAATGGCATTGATCAGGATCAATTGAATAGGATGATTTAGAATATGGTTATTCCGAGAACGAATAAGCATATTTGGCTGTAATAGGAAATATGGGAATCAGTGTTTGGTTGGCAAAGCCGTTAAAATTTGTTGCAAATTGACGCGGTCTTTATAACCTTCATAGAAATATTTAAATTTCACCAACCCTTTGTTGTCTATTATCATGGCACCTGGATATGGGATGCCGTATCCCATAGTACCCGGTGCTTCTTCTTGATTGAGAACATTAAAGGAGATAATAGTTTGATGTTTTTGATCCGCTAGAAGTGGATAGGGTAGGCTATTGGCTTGACTGAAGGTTTTGAGTGTTTCAATGCTGTCATAAGATACAGCAGCAATTTTATAACCCTGTTTCTGCAAGGGGTCTTCCCATGTTTTCATTTCTAATAAATGGCGCTTACAAAAGGGACACCAATCAGCCGATCTAAAAAATACCAATACCAGACCATTTTCACCAGATAAACTGCTAAGCGTTTGTGGCTTATTTTCAATATCTCTCACCTGTAATTCAGGAGCTAATGTATCCAGAGCTACACCAGTATCTTTGTACGGTGGCATTTTTGCAAAGGCCATATTCAGAGAAAAAAAGATATAAAGTGCTAAAAAAAAGTCTAGTGGTTTCATTGTATTGTGTAATCCTTGTGAATGACAAGTTGATGCTAGACTTACATTGTCTCCAAATGTGACAAAATAATGAGATAATGTCTTTATCTTTTATCATTTAAAACTTGAGGCAATTTAAGCTACATTAACTGGGATATTTGCTATATTATCGGGTTCTCTTTAATTACTTGTTATTGATACTATCTATCCATGAGCTCTCGGGTCACTTTAAAAAATGTTTTATCTGCGGAAAAACATCATTGTCTGCTTCTGAATAAAATTTCAGGCAGTAAATATCTGGCGAATCGCTTGTTGGTGATAGCCGCATTGAGTTCGGAAGCTTGTACTTTGGATAATCTTCCTGAGAATGATGATATTCGAACTCTGTATCGTGCCTTGTTGAAACTAGGTTATTCTCTAGATTGGCCTTTGAATGGCTCTTTGAGCAGTGAGGGGTTGAGTGCTCGGAAAATACCCAAAAATGCCGTCCACATTGATTGTGGAGCGAGTGGCACCATGGCCAGATTTATTGTTGCTGTAGCCGCCCTTGATAATTTCCCCATTACCATTGATGGTTCCGAACGTTTAAGACAACGGCCAATGTTACCTTTATTTGAGGCTTTGCTTGAATTAGGGGTCTCTATTGAGTCCAATAATCATTTTCTACCTGCTAAGATTTGCGGGCCTATTCTCCATCAAAAAGTGAGTTTACCTGGCGATCTCAGTAGCCAGTATGCTAGTGCTTTATTGTTAATTGGATCACAACTGCCACAGGGATTGAGTCTACAATTGATAGAACCCGTAGTTTCAGCGCAATATATTAAAATGACTTGCCAAATATTGAAGGATGCAGGCGTTTACATACAACAACAAGGATTTCATTATCAAGTTCCTAACCAACCCCTAAAGCTATCGCATTTAGCACTCAATGCAGATCCCTGTAGTGCCAGTTATGCTATTGCGGCTGCAATTCTCTCTAAGCGTAGTATTACCATTAAACCTTTTGATTATTTACCCGAACAGCAAGGTGAATTTGCCATGGTTGATTGTCTTAAAAAAATGGGTTGTAGCATTGAGATGGGCGAGCGCTGGATCAGAGTGACCCCCCCTAAGACCCGCTTAAAAGGCTTTATTGCCAACATGAGTAATATGCCCGATATTGTGCAAACGCTCACGGTGCTGGCTTGTTTTGCGGAGGGAACGACCCGATTTGAGGGTATTTCTCATTTAAGATACAAAGAATCAGATAGAATTGTGGATACCGCCAATGAAATTGCTAAGTTAGGAGCCAAGGTCAATTATGGTGAGGACTTTCTTGAAATCGAAGGCGCTCAACCCTTAACGGGGACAAAATTGCTGAGTCATGATGATCATCGTATGGCTATGGCTCTTGCGCAATTTGCATGGCAAGTCGATAACATCGAAATTGCAGATCCTCATGTTGTGAATAAATCATTTCCTACATTTTGGCCATTGATGAAAACCATGGGTTTGGAAGTGACAGAAGCCAGCTTATAAATTCAGGAGAACAGCATGTCAGGCAGTTTAATGGGTAAAGTGTTTAGTGTAATGAACTGGGGGGAGTCTCATGGATCCGCTGTAGGGGCTGTGGTGGATGGATGTCCTGCAGGATTAAGTCTTTCTGTAGCAGATATTCAACCTGCTTTAGATAGACGTAGACCTGGACAAAGCCATCTAGTCACTCAACGAAAGGAGTTGGATAGAGTACAAATTTTATCGGGCACTGTAGGCGGTGTCACGACTGGTACGCCTATCTCTTTATTGATCCCAAATGAAGATCAACGCTCCAAAGATTACTCTAATTTGGAATCATTGTATCGTCCAAGCCATGCCGATTTTACCTACCAACAAAAGTACGGTATTCGTGATGTTGCGGGTGGTGGAAGAAGTTCAGCCAGAGTGACTGCTGGTTGGGTTGCTGCTGGCGCTATTGCCCAAAAAATACTTCATTTGAATGGGATACAAATTACTGCTTGGGTTGAACAAGTCGGTGATATTCGATTAAGCATAGAAAAAGATAGCGTGACCCTTGCGATGGTTGAAAGCTCAGCAACTCGATGCCCTGATACACAGGTTGCTTTGTTGATGGAGCAAAAAATTTTACAGACACGTAAACAAGGGGAGTCTATTGGAGGCATAGTACGCTGTTATATTAAACACCTACCTGTGGGTTTAGGCCAACCCATATATGATAAATTAGAAGCTGAACTTGCCAAGGCCATGCTCTCGATTAATGCCAGTAAAGGATTTGAAATTGGTTCAGGGTTTGAAGGCGTTAAGATGACAGGTTCGGCGCATAATGACATTTTTATTCATAATAATGGCAGGATTGAAACACAAACCAATTATTCTGGTGGAATTCAGGGCGGCATTTCTAATGGTATGCCTTTGGATTTTGCCGTCGCTTTTAAACCGACGGCTACCATTTTAAAGCCCCAAAAAACGTTGGATCTGAATGGCCAGGAGCAAACACTACAAGTTCATGGTCGCCACGATCCTTGTGTAGTCCCCAGAGCTGTTCCCATAGTAGAAGCCATGACCGCATTGGTCATCTGCGATCAGTTTTTACAAAATAAACTTTCTAAACTTTAAATAAGTTCTTCTTTTTGGGTTTGGGCTTTAAGCCGTTTTTTAATTCGTGAGGATAAGGTGAGAAAGCATAAATAATAAGTTGAACTCAATGTGAGTTCAACTAAACCCCAAGTACTTTCTGTGATTGAAGTTAACCAGATCATCCAGCCATGGCTAAAAGGAATAATGAGCACAAAATTTGCCCAAGTCATGGTGTAATCTGAGCCCTTTATCATTCCCCAAACGGCAGGCAGCAAAGGTATCCACCAGGGTAAAAGAGACCAAATCAAAGAGAATGGATTAGGTTTAAAATACAGCCATATGGGTATCAACAAAACAAGGGTTAAATAACAAAATTGAGAAATTCGTTTAAGCGTTAGATCATTCATTTAATGGGCTGCATTTAATTGAACACAAAGTTTCGCTAATCGTTTGCCTTGGGCTTGGCATATTAACTTTTCTTCTGTGCTGAGGGTTAATTGAGTATTTCCTTTGCTCCAATGAGTTGAACCATAAGGGCTTCCTCCCGTTTGAGTACTGCTTATTTCAGCGACTGAATAGGGAATACCCGAAATAATCATACCCTGATGTAGTAGAGGTAACATCATGCTGATTAAGGTTGATTCTTGTCCACCATGCAGACTGCTGGTGGAGGTAAAAACAGTGGCAGGTTTGTCGATTAATTGACCGGATAGCCAAATATTCGAGGTGCTATCAAGGAAATATTTCAGCGCCGCTGCCATATTACCAAATCTTGTAGGACTGCCTAAAGCAAGTCCACTGCAGTTTTTAAGATCGTTCAATGTAACGTAAATATCGCCTGTTTCAGGGATTTGAGGTGATAGAGCCTCATAATCCGCTGATACTTCAGGGACTGTACGCAACAAGGCTTCACAAGGCTCAACAGACTCAATCCCTTTGGCAATTTCCTGCGCCATGAATTTGGTTGTGCCATGTTGAGAGTAATACAATACCAAGATTTGCATCGTCATAATAGACCTAAAATATTTTCTGGTGGCCTACCAATCACCGCTTTTTTTCCATGAACAAAGATCGGGCGTTGTAAGAGTTTTGGAAATTTTATCAAAGCCTGTAAACAATCTTGCTCAGATGACAACTTTGTTAATCCAGCTTCAACATATTCTTTTTCTTTGGTTCGAATCACTTGACTGGCATTCAGATGGAGTTTCTGCAAAAGTTCATTCAGTTGGGTTAAGTTGAGTGGCTCTTTAAGATATTCAATAATGATAGGCTCAATGCCCCGTTCTGTTAACAGGCTGTAGGCTTCGCGTGATTTTGAACATCTGGGATTGTGGTATAGAGTAGTCATCGGGCATTCTTCATTAAAAAATGCTGATTATACAGGAAATAAAATTATTGTTCCTTGGATAAAAGCCTAAGAACCTTTTTTAATGCTGGCAAATTTGCTTTCAGGACGTTCTAAGGGGTTTTCATTGAGTTCAATTTTTTGTCCAAAACCAGGAAGTGCAGTCATTTCGATCTCTTCTTCACCAGACTCTTCTCGCTTTCTTGCCTCAATAGCAACTTGTTTTTTTATTTCAATCATATCTTTTGCTTCACTAAGAGAACACATTTGGTAAAATACGCGTTCAAAATAAAAGGTTTCTATAATGATTTGTTGAACAGCAATGGCAAGCTCTTCATCGCCAATTTCTAATATTACAATTTGATTTTGTGGGATAGATTCATGAGGAAACAGGAGCGTGGGTTTGGATTGACCCAAAACATCTTCGCCACTGACAATAAACCCAAGTTCTTTTCTTTGTGTGAGGCCTAATATATTGATGGTAATAGGCTGTATTTCTCCCGCTATCCATTCTATACCAATGGTAATGCCTTTTTGTTTGTTACTTTGTAGCCATCGAACCACGGCTAACCTATATTGACCTTGTTCGCTGGCGGAAGATCCATTTTGAATCGCTAAGAGCTGGCCTATACTAATATCTTTGACCAAAGCCCCTGTATTGATACAGAGCCCTCCAGTACTTGAGTTAATCTGGTACCAAAATGATTCTGTTCCTTTTGATGCCTTAGGTTCCAATGTTGATGTGAGCATATCCTGTTGGCAAAGGGCATGATGGATGTTTTTAAATCCTACAAGTATTGATAGCTTTTGCGGGTTTTTAGCACGAGGTAGTTCGCGTTTTTTCTGACCACGCCAATGTTGATACATAATCTCCAAGAGCATTTTGGCTTTAGAGGCATTGACCTCAGAACCAAAACCAGGAAGAGGGGGTTTCCCTTCAGCGTGCAATTTGGACAGCTGGTTTTTAATGCTCAAGCAGAGATCCTGTAATAAGATCAATAAAGTATTCGATTCATCTAAATGAGATATATCATCTTGCTGTCTCGGTCTATCATCACTTTCTAGATCCGCCACAAAGGTAAAACCTGCTGAAAAGTCATTCATATCATC
>PCTP01000231.1:6959-12095 GCA_002770795.1 Gammaproteobacteria bacterium CG22_combo_CG10-13_8_21_14_all_40_8
TTCAATCGTGCCTAAACAGCCTGCTGGGGCTGATTTGGGTAATTGACTGTCAATCAAATCATAATAGATCGCATAATGTAAAATGCTATGGATTTCTCGCCATATATTGCTAGGAGCTGGCGCGTATACACCATAATGCGCCATTAGAACCAAGCTTAAATAATACAATGTGAGATTGAGAATATTAGCTTGTACCTGCCCTGGACCTTTTTTTTGTTCCATTGCCATTGCCAGTAGTTTATAGCCATAGGCCATTTCTTGAGTGAGTTTATAAAATGCTAATTTTTCTTCAATGGTTATTTTTGCTCGGCGTTTATCCCGATGAAATGTTCTGGAACGATAATATTCTGAAATGAGTTGATATGAATTATCATATAATGCAAGGGCATTTAAACGATTAGCGTCAGACACCTCAGTCCGATTAAAACTTGATAGCGAATTTAAAATCGAAGGTAAGGTTTTTGCCATATTACCATAGGGTAAATTTTTCAAATATCGGGCAATATATTCGGGACGAGTTTCGGCGACTAGGTGTTCACCCTGCTTTTGTGTGGGTAAAGTGATTTTTAGTTGGGGGCGTTTATTTGTTTTCAAATGATGTCTTCCGCTGATTTAATATAATACATTAACTATAACTCACAAAGCTTTCTACATAAAAAGTTTCAGTCTATTATGTAGGCACCCGTGATATCTGTAAATACAGGTATATAGCCAACATACAGTTTTAATTATAATCACATATGAATAAAAACGCCTATTTTTTTACAAAACAAAGCAATATGGATGATGTGCATTCGCCCTCCACTCGGTTTGCAAGAGATCTGCATCTTTCCCCAACCAATACGCTTTTTTGCCTGGCTTCGCCTGCTTCGCATGGTGAAGCTTTGGCTGCGGCACTATTCTGGCCTAAAGGCTGGCGTCTAAAACCTGTCCTTGCTGGAAAATGTTGCGCTTCTTCTGTGATGATTAGGTTAAGGCTTGTTTGGCTGTTACTTTTAATTCCCTCGCTCTACTTAAGCGCCTGTCATTCACCTTCTTATCCAAGCTTAAAAGGGGATGATGTATCTATTCCTAATAATGAAGGTTGGGTTTTGATTAATTATTGGGCGGAATGGTGTCATCCTTGTCTACAGGAAATACCAGAGATTAACCAACTTGCTATAAATCTTCCCAAGCCTTTAGTTGCAGTCTATGGAATTTATTTTGATAAAGTGACTAATGAAGCCTTACTGGATAAGGTAAAACGCTTTCATGTTAATTATCCCATGCTCTCAACAGAGATCAATAAATACCCTGTACCAGTGCCCAATGTGTTACCTTCCAATTACTTAATGGACTCTGAGGGAAAGATTTATGGACCTTTAATCGGGCCTCAAACTCAAGAAAGCGTTATGCAAGCCATTAAAAAATATTCTTTCTCCGCAAAATAGGAATATTTGAAAAAGAATACTATGATTAGTTTAGAGCAGTTCGGTTGAGACTATCCGTTATCTTTTGGGGGTAATATGAAATTATTAAAATATTTAATGACTCTTTTTTTGGTTGTTTCCATTGTGGGATGCAATGATCATGAAGAAAAAAAAGCAGTCGAAAAGGAGCAACAGTCAGCGAAGGAAGCATCTGTTGAAAAAAAATCAGAAACGAATATTGCGGGCGTAACGACAGCTGCTACGGATGATAACACTAAAGACTGTCAACTTACTTTGGGTTGGGATGTCTGGGAACCTTACCTCTATACGGATAGATTAGGAAAAGTAGCTGGGTTAGATGTGGACATTTTCAAAGAAGTCGCAAAAATAGCGGGTTGCGAATTGAAATTTGAACAGGGTGATTGGGCTGGATTATTAGCTAAACTTAAAAAAGGAGAAATAGATGTGCTATCGGGAGCATCCGCCACTGAATCCCGGAAGGATTTTGCTTGGTTTTCTGAACCTTATCGTTCGGAAAGTTTTGTACTTTATGTTAAAGCTGATGACTTTGAAACCTATGCCAGTCAATCCTTTAAATCATTAATAGATTCTGGGATAAAAATAGGTGCTGTAGTTGACTATTTTTATGGTGATACAGTTTCTGCTTACCAAGATGCAGAAATGTCCTCAAAACAGTTTGTTTATTCACAAATTGACGAGGGTAGTTTTTCTCTATTACTGGACTCTAAAGTGAATGCGGTGTTAGAAGATCCCTTTGTGGGAACTGATGTTATCCGCAGAAAGGGCTGGATAAAAGATTTAAGAAAGTTGCCAATTATACTTCATAGCGGAGAAGTTCACTTTATGTTTAGTAAGTCTTCTGTTGATGAAAAAACCTTGACTAAAATAGATGCTGCCTTAGCAAAGATGAGGGCTGATGGTAGTTATCACAAGATTATGGAGAGTTACGGTGGCGAGTGATGTTTTAATTTGGAAAAAACGCCTGTATCTACAGGCGTTTTTTTGTATCACTGTTTTTGAAAAAGAAGTACAAA
This sequence comes from Gammaproteobacteria bacterium CG22_combo_CG10-13_8_21_14_all_40_8, assembly GCA_002770795.1. Taxonomy (GTDB): domain Bacteria; phylum Pseudomonadota; class Gammaproteobacteria; order Enterobacterales; genus 21-14-all-40-8. The sequence goes on from PCTP01000231.1 coordinate 9,424, forward strand.
ACGGTCAGTTTTAGATTTAACTTTAGGATCGAAAACAATTAAGCTGTGATCATCTGTGGTATTTTTGAGTATTGTTGACTCTTTAATTAAATTAAATCCTTGCTTTTCTAAGGATGATTCAACAAATGACTTTTCAATTCTATGTAATGTTTTAGTGTCTGTTATACCATGATCTTTTTGTGCAGCATGGTCAATAATGATTAGTTTTCCACCAGATTTTAAGGATTTTATGACCTGAGGCATCACCATTTTTTCTCCGAAATCCCAACCCTTATCTTCAAAAAACATATCATGGTAGCCCATGACCAAAAATATCGAATCAAATTGATTGGTGCCCAAATTAAGTTCTGGTGCTTCGCTCAATAGCTTTTTAACATTGGGAAGACGATTATAGGCGAGTCGTTGTTCTAGTTCTTTGTCAACATAAGGAAGATAGGCCTTTGGGATCTGTAGAACTACCTGTCCTTTATTACCAACAACTCGAGATAAAATTTCAGAGTAATAACCACCGCCACCGAGTAAATCGAGTACTTTGTCACCTTCTTTAACCCCAGCAAAATGAATAATTTCTGCTGGTTTACTGGTGAGGTCTCGTTTCATATCTGCTTCGCTTCTTCCTGATAAGTTAATATTTGTGGCTTGGATAGGGATCCCAGTTAGCATCAGAAATGTACCGATTATACTTAACAATGGTTTGTTATTTAACAGCATATTTTATTCTCTTGTTATATTAGTTTAGATGAATGGAAACAGTTAAAGGGTAGCTCAAACTATAGAGCTTATCAGAGCATGAAAGGTTTAAAATAGAGCGAAAATATTTTAGATGGGAATCTATTTGAGGGTTTATTTGTGTGGAGTTGGTTGATTGGGAATCTCTTTAACCTTGATTCCCAATCATTGGCTAAAAATCAAATATGATACTTTAATCTCACAAAAAATTCTCTTGAAGAACCCGGAAGGGCAGCATGAAAACCGTCATGATAGGGTTGAACATAATTAACTCTTTCATCCAAAAGGTTAAAGACACCAAATTGAAGATCCAATTGATTATTCCATAGCTTCTTACGAACTAGGTTTACATTCACTAGAAGGGTTGAACTGAGTTTATCTGCGATTAGTTGTTCATCATCATCTTGAGTGACGCCTACATAAGCATATTTGCTGCCTTCAAGAATGGCTGAACTATTGAGTAACCAATTCTCGGCTATTTTCACAGAAGAGTTTAAGGTGAGTTTATTAGGAGCAACACCTAAAAGTTGATTATTTGTGACCAATGGTTTGAAGTCATCCTCAAGATCCGGATCAATGGCTTGCACCGCATATTGATCGACTTGATTATTATGAACCTCATAATGTGAAAAATTCACAGTGAGATAGCCCCAATCATCCTTATAGCGGCTTTCCAATTCAATTCCCCTTGTGCCAACTTCAGGGTAATTACGGTACGAATCTGCCGTGATGAAGAAGTAGAGAATAGGATCGGTAATTTTTATGTCATACACATTCGCTGTGAGCATCAGTTTATTGGAGATCTGATAGCCAGTTTCAATTTCAAAAACTGTCGTGCTTTCAGGTTTTATGCCAGTGGCTCCAGTGAATGGATCATTAAAGTCTACATAATTTTGAACAACAGGGGTTCGAAATGCCTTACTCCATAGCACTTTTAAATGGGCTTTTTTCCAAGCATTGGTATAGCCCACGCGGGGAAGGAATGAGCTTCCAACCCGACTGTTACTTTCATTCCTCGCGCCTAGGGTTATATTACCAAATCCGGTTTTGATTAATGCTTGAGCAAATAAAGCGGTACTATGATAGCTAAAATCAATGGTTTTGTCTTTGTCTTCGTAATAACTTGCTCCAAAGGTTAGATTGTCATCTTCGGTAAAATCATAAGAACCCGTTATCTTGCCAGTTTTTCGTTGTAAGGATTCATCAAAAAACTGCCCAGCGAATGAATCGGGATCAAGAGCTTCTAAATCTCTAACCGCTTGAGAGGTCGATTTCCATGGATGTTGTTTTTTTAGATTAAAACCTGGTGTGATAGTAAGCTTATTGTTAAGTTTCCAATCATATTGAATATCTATAAAATCTGAATCAAAGCTTTCTTTGACGGGATAGGGGGCATTGACAAAGAATATATCTCTTTGTTGAACATCATAGCGATCTCGCAAGTATCGGACTGATAATCCTGCGTAGGTACCACTTAAATTTAGAAGCACTGAATCTAAATCAGAATTATTTTTTAGGTTATAAGTATCGTCGTAAAAATCGGAGAAATCTTTGTCACTGCGCACGGAGCTGGAATAATAGGCATTGGCGCTAATGGATCCATTGTCAAATTTTTTGCCTGTGGAAAAGCTGCCCACTTTTCTAATCGCTCCCTCTTTAGAAACACCAACTACCACCGAACCCTCAGTACCTTTGAGGGTGTTGGCATTTTTAGTGATGATTTTGATAACCCCCATTTCGGCAAAACCACCGTAAATGGCCGAGCCAGGTCCACGAATCAATTCGATGCGCTCTATATTGTCGATAGGGAAATGGCCACCAAATTGCAAAGTCGCAAAAGAGAGTTCATTCATTTCCATATCATCAATCATCAGTGATATTTTCCCTTCATGGGACCAATTGCCTCTTGCTGCTATGCTGACAACACCTTGAACATCCACCCC
>PCTP01000187.1:0-147 GCA_002770795.1 Gammaproteobacteria bacterium CG22_combo_CG10-13_8_21_14_all_40_8
TAGAGCAGGGAAAATGTATTTTCCTTAGCGCTAAAATTAAAACCAGTGAGAATAAATTTTTGTGGTGTGATTTACAAACTATACCAATAATGGATAAGGATAACAATGTGACCCATGTTGCACTATTATTTAGTGATATATCAGTAA
>PCTP01000187.1:299-1474 GCA_002770795.1 Gammaproteobacteria bacterium CG22_combo_CG10-13_8_21_14_all_40_8
TATATGAGTGCCTTGAAATCTCTCCTATTCAATAAAAACAATTATTCTTCAGACGAGTTGAAAAATGAAGTCTCACAACTCGATGCAGATTTTGAGCTCGATTATCTTAAAGATGAACTCCCTTTGGCGCTTCAACAGTCTATTTCTGGTGTTGGGCAGATCAAAAGCATTGTTGGCGCCATGAAGTCATTTTCTCACCCTGATCTCAAAGAAAAAACCGATGTCAATTTGAATCAATTAATTGAAAACGCCTTAATTGTTTGCCGCAATGAGTGGAAGTACGTTGCTGATATTAATACCCATTTTTCAGAAGACCTCCCACTGATTAGTTGTTATGCGCAACAACTGAGTCAGGTCATTTTAAATCTTGTTGTCAATGCGGCTCAAGCAATTAAGGAGTCTAAAGGAGAAAACATGAGTGAAAAAGGATTTATTAATATTTCTACGCATATTCAAGATAATTGGTTTGTCACTAGCATTGCAGACAGCGGCACTGGTATGACAGAGGAGGTTAAAAAACGAATTTTTGATCCTTTTTATACCACTAAAGATGTGGGTAAAGGCACTGGGCAAGGTTTGTCTATGGCACACAGTTCAATCGTTGAAAATCATCAAGGTCGAATAGAAGTAGAAAGCGAGCCAGGGAAAGGCTCCACATTTAACTTGTATCTTCCCGTGTCCTCCCACTAAAAATTTTTGTAGTTTTGATATGAATCAATGTGATTGAGTCAATAATCCATCATAGTCGCTTCAACCTGTTGTATCGAAGAGACTTTGTCATGGATTTCTTACCCATTTTTATCACATTAGATCAACGTTCATGCTTAATTGTAGGCGGTGGTGAGGTCGCACTCAGAAAAGCCCAGTTATTATTACAAGCACAGGGGAAAGTGACCTTAGTCGCACCTGAGATTGTGCCAGAAATTTACAATCTAAAGGGAAGCCTTAAAATACATCAACGTATTTTTCATGAGAATGATCTAGAAGACGTTGATTTGGTCATTGTAGCAACGGACAATCATATTTTAAATGTGGATATTTCACAACGAGCCAAGGATAGAGGTGTTTTGATTAATGTGGTGGATAATCCCAAGCTTTGTAACTTTATTGTGCCTTCTATTGTAGATAGATCTCCTATGATTATTGCTATTGGTAGCTCTGGGACAGCGCCTGTA
>PCTP01000187.1:1548-6921 GCA_002770795.1 Gammaproteobacteria bacterium CG22_combo_CG10-13_8_21_14_all_40_8
AAAATATCGCCAAACTGTCAAAGATACCTTTGCAAGTTTGACCCAACGCAGACGATTTTGGGAGTCCATATTTGAGGGTGAGGTGGCGGATACCATTTACCTGGGCAAAAATAAGCTAGCAGAAGAAAAACTGCTCAACTTATTGAAACAAGGTGCTGCAAATCTATCCAAAGAGGGGGAGGTCGCCTTGGTCGGGGGAGGTCCCGGTGATCCTGAACTAATGACATTAAAAGCGGTTCGACTCCTACAACGTGCGGATGTGGTCGTTTATGATCGATTGATTTCTCAGCCCATTATTGATTTGGCCAGGAGAGATGCGCAAAGAATTTATGTAGGCAAAGAATCAGATAATCATACCTTGCCTCAAGACCAGATAAATCAGTTACTTGTCGATTTAGCGCAAAAAGGGCAACGAGTGGTTCGGTTAAAAGGAGGCGATCCTTTTATTTTTGGTCGAGGCGGAGAGGAAATTGCAACCCTGATGGATAATCAGGTGAAATTTCAAGTCGTGCCCGGCATTACATCCGCTTCTGGTTGTTCCAGCTATTGTGGAATTCCTTTGACTCATAGAGATTATGCCCACTCTGTGGTCTTTGCTACAGGTCATCTGAAAGATAATACCGTTGATCTCAATTGGAAGGGCTTGGCTCAGCCTTGGCAAACCATTGTTATTTATATGGGCATGAAAGGGTTAGAGATTATTTGCGCGAAGTTGATTGAACATGGATTGCCTGCAACCACACCCGTGGCAGTTATTCATAAAGGCACAAGCCCAGATCAAAAAATTGTGATTGGTGATTTAATAACGATTCAAACTAAAGTACAACAACAGCAATTAAAGCCACCCAGCTTGATTATTATTGGCGAGGTGGTTAAATTACATGAACAACTTTCATGGTTTGGTGAGTCTGAGGCACTGGCTAGTTTTGCTGTTAATCAATAAGCTTATTCAGCGAATGTAGGTGATAATGATTTTACAGATCATCATCACCTTCTTCTCTTCTGGGCAGTCTAACCAAGGATGAAAGTAGCAAGCCGCCTACCAAAGATATGCCAATGAGTAGAACATCTAATCCCGTTTCCATGCCATGAATAATGTCTTTTTGAACTAATGCCATGATACTTTTGTAACCAACGGAACCAGGAACCAGCATGATAAATCCCGGCATCACAATTAAAGCGCCTGGAATACGAGACAGGGATGAAATAATTTTTGCGGAAAGCCCAATCACAATCGCGCCTACAAAAGCACTTAACGAGGCGCCGATGTAAGGGCTGGTGTAACGAACCGTTGCAAATGCAATGAGTCCTGCAAAAACAATCCAAATACTATCTTTCACTTTGGCGGCAAAAAGAGGGACTAGAGCAACGGAACCTAGGAGCACTGCTATCCACACTGACCAATCAGAAACAGGCGTTAGATTAACCGCCTCTATATTGCCATATAACATTTGACCAATTTGACTACCCATTGCGGAACCGAAACCCAACTGAACAAAAATAGTGGCGGCGCTAAATAATCGTGCGGTACCAGAGACCAGATTCTCTGTGGCTAACTCTGCCATGGCAATGGTGAGGGTGAGCCCAGGTAGTAAAATAATGAGACCAGCAACCAAAGAGACATAAATGGAGGTGTTATAAGACCAATAGTGATTGAGAGTAAAAGCGACCAGTGTGCCAATAAAAGAAGCAATAGATGGAAAAAGATATTTCAAAAAGGGTGAATATCTCGACAAGATGGATAATAAACCTATCGCAAAACCAATGCTGCTAGCGGTAACTATTTCACCTAATCCGCCTAAAAATATTCGAGAAATGGAGCCAGAGACCAAAGTAAAAGCCAAAACGATGACCCATGACGCATAAAGCGGCGGTTGTTTTGCGACTTCTTTGAGAAGTCTTGCCCCCGTGGGAGGTGCTATATCACCCTTCATCACTTGCTCTGCAATATCGCTGATTTGTTGAAGTTTATGCATATTTACCACACCAGGGGGTACGCGAATCACAAAGGTTTCAGGCTTAGAACCTTTGGGAAGGAGTGTGAGAGTAATGGCCGTTGGCGTCGATAAACACTGAACGCCATAACCCAAGGTATCGGCACAAGCATTGATGGTTTGCTCAAGCTCGTAGGCGGGCACGCCATAGGTATGAAGCGCTTTGGCTAAGCGTAAGATAAACCCAACAGGTTCTTCTCTTGAAGGTGCATTGGTAATTTGATCCAGTGATCGATCCAAATCAATCTCAGGGGGTTGATAGATCATAAGAGATCCTCATCAAAGGCAATCACAGGGATGCCCCAAAGCTAAGGGGCATCGAAGAGGTTAATCTTTCTTTAAAAAAGCACTTAGGGCTTGGTGCATATAATGGTGATCTAAAACACCAGCACTTTCTCGAATGCTGTGCATGGCCCACATGGGATTACCAATATCGAGGGAGGGGATGCCAGTTTTTGCCGCTGACATTGGCCCAATGGTAGAACCACAAGCCAAATCACTTCGATTGACAAAAAGCTGATAAGGCACTTGAGCATTCTGGCAAATATTCATAAATAAGGCTTCGGTTTGTGCGTGTGAGGAGTAACGTTGGCTTCGGTTTATTTTAATGACTGGGCCAGCATTCACGATAACCAGATGTTCATTATCATATTTATCTGCATAATTGGGATGGAAAGCATGAGCCATGTCGGCACTAATCATAAAGCTTTTGGCTCTTGACCTGAGTTGTGCTTGTGGTGCCACATCGCCTAGGGCTTGACCAATGCGAGTGATGCTATCCTCAAGAAAACTGCCATCTGCACCTTTGGCACTGCGACTACCGACTTCTTCGTGATCAAATAAGGCGATCATTCGAGTAAAGGGCTGATGATCATTATTCTCTTCAACACCCTCTAACAATGCACTTAATGCACTATGGCAAGACGCTAGATTATCCAGCTGACTATTTGCGTAAAACTCTTGATTAGGGCCAAATACCGCACCTTTTTGGGTGTCATAGACCGCTAATTCCCAAGAGAGAATAGCTTCTATTTTTACAGATAAAGCATTCGCCAACAGTTGATGAAGATACTTTGAATTATCTTGGTTCTCAGGTGCTAGTGTTAAAGTCAGGGGTAATTCAGTTTGTTGATTGAATTTTAAGCCCGTGTCATTCACACCTCTATTAAGGTGAATAGGAAGATTCACCAATCGAAATAAAGACTGATCGAACTTGATTAACCGAGACTCAAAATCTGTCGATTTTTTTCCGGTTTTAACACTCACTCGGCCTGCTAATGACAGATCTCTATCCGCAAAGGTTGCGAGAGTAGGTCCGCCATAGACTTCAACACCCAGCCTTAGCCAAGGTCCAGATTCCGAAATAGGGCGAGGTTTAATTCTGAGTCCGGGCGAATCTGTATGAGCACCAATGATGCGATAGCCCGATTCACTGGGGGCTTTGTCCCCAGTGATAAAGGCAATAATGGAAGATTGATCTCTAACGATATAATATTTGCCATTGTTTTCTAATTGCCAAGGGTTTTGTTCATCCAGCTCTTCAAAACCATAAAGTTGTAGTGCTTCAACAGTGGTACTGACTGCATGCCAAGGACTTGGGCTGGCATCTATATAATTTAACAGTGGTTGAATGGGGGAATCGTTGTTCGGTGTGGTGACAGTTTGCTTCATCAATGGTCCTATGGAGTAAATAGTACGAAAAATTGTAAATCTAAGCTGATTCTACAGGTTTTAGAGGTGACTGCAAATTAGCATTTGATGGAGAGAAAAAATTCATCCATCACTATCTCCATTTGCGCAGAACTTTGCGACCTTAGTGCCTCACGGATATGTTGAATGCGTCTTTGTGGCTGTGCTTCTTGATCTTCTGTGGAGGAAAGATCTTGAGATATCTGTTTCAAAGTTGAATAACCTAATAATAATTGGTAACCCTTTAGGGTCAAAGTAGCTTGTTCAATGCCTTCATTGGGCATTTCTGATTTGTAGGTTAATAAGTTTTCTTCAGCCAGCCAATACATCGTAGCCAGACAGGCTTCGTAGCGTGCATTAATCAACCCAAATTCATCTTCATAGCCTTCCTGAGTAATTTCACTGATATAAATGGAATACTGACGCGGAAAGTGGTTATACAACCGCAGTAAAATAATGGCGCTATCACGACGAAAATCATCTATATGTAAATCCACCTTGAGGCTCCCATCTTATGGCGCTAGACGCATAATTTTCCATTGATTCTCGTCTTGTTTTTGATAGACCAAACGATCATGCAATCGATGTCCACGCCCTTGCCAAAACTCAAAATGATGGGGTTCAACTCGATAACCTCCCCAAAAGGAAGGTAGTGGAATTTCTTTATTAAAAAACTTTTGTTTCATCCGTGCAAATTGTTGTTCCAATAATTCTCTCGAAGAAATGGGATGACTTTGTTGTGATGCCCAAGCCGCTAACTGGCTTTCTTTGGGGCGAGTAGAGAAATAATGAAAAGATTCAAGGGTGGATAACTTTTGTGCATGGCCCAAAATACGAACTTGGCGCTCTAAGGATAGCCAAGAAAAATGCAAACTGACTTTATCGTTATGGTCTATGTCTTGGGCTTTTTGGGACTCCAAGTTGGTATAAAATACAAAACCTTTCTCATCATTATGTTTAAGCAGTACAATACGTTGGCTGGGTTGACCATTTTGATCCACAGTAGCGATACTCATCGCTGTGGGATCAACGAGTTCAGCCTCTATGGCATTTTGCAGCCACAGGTTAAATTGCTGAACAGGATCTGCATCGAGATCTTTCTTGCTTAAGCCATTTTGAAGGTATTCTCTTCGGATCTCTTCTAATTTCATGTGATTGTTCAATTCAGAATTATTGCTATCTACTCTAGCGACTATAAGGCTATTACTCAAGGATTTATTGGTAAATTAAAAGCCATTTTGTTATCACAACTAGGAATAATTGGATTTATGAGTTTGTTAAAACAGAAAAAATTATCAATAGGTTTAATTATTAATCCTTGGGCTGGAATTGGTGGATCTGTTGCCTTAAAGGGGAGTGATGGTGATGATATCCGTGAAAAAGCTTTATCATTAGGTGCAAAACCCAAAGCGCAATGTCGTGTTGAACAAGCTTTACAGCCGCTGCTCCCTTTTCGAAATCAACTAAAATTTTTAACTGTGGCAGGGGACATGGGGGAGACAGTGCTTGAAAAATTTGGGTTTAACTACAACACGATTTTAACCCCACAGAAACAAACCAGAGCAGAAGACACCAAAACTGCTGTGGCACGGCTTGAGAAGAATGAGGTAGATTTAATTGTTTTTGCTGGTGGTGATGGCACAGCTCGAGATATTTATGATGGACTAACCCAAAATACTCTGGTGCTTGG
>PCTP01000237.1:0-6932 GCA_002770795.1 Gammaproteobacteria bacterium CG22_combo_CG10-13_8_21_14_all_40_8
CTGTAAAACTGGGCGTCGCGGTTGCTGCATTATTCAAGGTCACCGCTGTAAAACTGGGCGTCGCGGTTGCTGCATTATTCAAGGTCACCGTAGGTGAACCTATTTGCACCCAACTATAACTTACTATGGTGCCATCTGGATCAGCGCTTGCAGTTCCTGATAAATTCACCACCATACCTTCATCTACTAGCTGATCATTGCCTGCATTGGCAATAGGCAATACATTGGGAGATGTATCCCCTGTCGATAATAGGGCCTGATCAACAATCACTAAGGCGACACTACTAAAACTGGAGAAATTATTATTTCTAAAACGATTAATGGCTTCATTCAAATCTAAATCGTTAGGATAAAATACCGTACTACCTTGCGACGTAACACTAATTAAGTCACCATTCCGGGTTCCATCTAAAATTCCATCAGACAAATCCTGAATGGTTGCCATGATAATCTCAAAAGTGGGATTGGCTTCCCCTAATTCAAGAGAGGCTGAGTTGACGATATTAGCAATCCCTCCCAAGACTAGCGCATATTGCTTACTGCTACTAGATGATCCAGGATCAGGTGTAATCGTATCAGCTGGTTGTGTGGTAATGGGATCAAATCCATAAGCCAATATGGCCAATTGTCGATTGGCTTCATAAACAGCCAAGAAATTACCATTTTGAGTTTCACTCTTAGCTTTCTCATAAAGCGCTTGAGAAGCTATAGTGATAGCAACCGTAGATTGATTCACGGGCATCACAGTTTCTAACCCTTGGCTAGAACTAAAAGTCACTCGTCGTTTTAAATTGATATCAGGGTTTTGGTCCGATTCATCAATATATGTACCCCCAAAAGTTTTAACCAATAAAGCACCGGTATTGCTGGGAACTGTGACCGTAAAATGCCCAAAATCATCCGTTGTAGTTGTCACTATAGGGATTGATGAAATTGGGGTCCCCTGAGAATCAATTTCAAAAAAATCGACTTGTGCCCGTATCAATGAGCCCTTGGTTGCAGAACCACTAATGGTTTTATTTTCTGTGGGACTGACAATTTCTGGAGGAGAAGAACCACCACTACAAGCGCTTAACATCCCTAGCATGCTTAACAGTAACATCCCTGTTTTTAATAACGAATTATTTATAGAAATCATTCAATATCTCCTTCATCCTGACTTAATTTATGGGGTGCCAGGTCTTCCGAAAACGGCTACACCAGTCACAATCTCTTGACTAGCACCTACATCTCTTAACAGAAAATCATAACCCGCTCCCAAGGGTATTTCACCCTCAGCCAATCCCGCAAAAAAGCCAGCAAACTCTCCGCTTCCACCCAATTGCCCATCGATAGAAACCTGATCAAAAGTGCCGTTGAAATTTGCGGTGCCATTGGCGATACTGCCACTGCCAGATGCATCCCACACTCGATCTGAAATACCCAGTAACACTGTGGCATTTACAATTTGATTGGTAAAATCTGCGGTTAAAGTAGCCGCCCCCAACACACCTGTTGCACCTAAATTGTTAGTAGGATCAGTATTGCCGACTAGACTGTATGACACCGTACCTGAAATAGATATAGCAACATTCAGTGTTTGATCCGTTGCTAGTAACCAATGCATACTTTCTTCATTCAGATCGATCATAGTCTCAATCCCAGATGCATCGGTTAAAACTGCATCGCCGTTTGACCATCGTCCCCAGCTAATACCAGAAGCTTCATCAAATCCACTGTTCAAATTCTGAGCCGAACCAATGGATAATGAGCCAGATGAACCAACAAATCCTAATAAATCAGTTCCTGATAACACCACCTGACTGTCTGTATTATCAAAAATTCCACCATCTACGCCAGGAATACTCCCTTGAGATATTTTAGTCACGCTGGTATCGGAGGAAATGATCATGCCAGGATCCAAGTCAATTGTTTGACCTTGATCATCCGTTGCCCCAATGCTGATGACAACAATATCTTCCCAATCATCAAAGTCTTCCTCCTCTGTGGTGATTTTTTGATCTATTTGTTGTGGCATAGCTGGTGGGTTAGTACCTTCAAAGAATTCAAAAGCGATGAGACTATCCATTTGATTATTCAAAAAGGAAACTTCCGTATTATCTCCAAAGACTCCAGCTGGTGGCGCTAGTATCATTTCTGGCATGGTTTGTAAGTCTTTCACATAAGCATAGTGATTTTTACTGAGCTCTAATATGCCTGCATTGTTTTGTATCCAAATAGTCCCTTGACTGACACCAAGATATAACCCATCCTTAAGTTTAGGATCAATCAGTTGGCAATCTTGTTGGCAAAGCAGTAGAGAGTAATCTGTGCCTCGAATACCGATGGTTGCAACAGCCGTTTTTATTTCATAAATCTGCTGATTGTTCTTTTGGCTCGCGGCTTCTTTTCCTATAGCTCCAGTAATAGTGCGTAGCCCTCCTTTGATCAGATTCATGACACTTTTATCTTGTAAGTTCACTACCGAAGGTTCTGATATATTGGTTTTAGATTGATAATCATCAATCACTAATTTTGAGTTGGCTTTTATAGAGACCCTTGCGCCATCCATCATCATCAATTGTGCTCTAGATTTATCGCCCGTTAGCACCACATCACTGACCAATACATCGTCTCCCTTACTGACATCGATTATTTGCCCTCTATCGACCTGTACAGAGCCAATTGTAAAAATAAACTTTCCAACAGATGCATTAACTGAGCTCAGTGCAACCAAGTTGAACAAAATACTAATGAGGACCTTATAAAATTTCGTTCTATTCATAACACGCTCCCTACTCAAAAGATTTTTGCACAGATAACACCGCTTCTAAACGCTGAAAATCGAAAAGTGCCACATTAGAAGAATTATCAAGATAACTGAACTGACTTTTGATTTGCCAATTCTTGCCTGGCACATCTAACCAATAGAGAGAAACCATGCCAATGTTTTGATGGTCTTTTCTATGCCCCCCAAAAAAAGGCACATCTCCGTCATAATCCACATTTAAATGTCCTAATGCGGCGGTCATCAAGAATTTTTCGTTAAAGGCTTTTTTGTAGATCCACTGCAAACCTAGTTTATTATTTCCATAAGGAGAAATAGAATTGGTGGCATCATCTTCTCCATAAACTACAAAAAAACCCATAGAATATTGACTTTTTTCAGGGTGATGTTCCAAACCCAAACTAGTAGAGAACTGATCCACATCACGGATATCTATATCACTTTGAAACCTTTGTTGTGATGCATTTAAATTGACCTTGAAATTAACAACGGAATTTATAGGTTGAAAATAGGAAAGCTGTAAAGAAGGTGAATCCCGATTGTAGCTATCATCTAATAATTGATATAAATAGCCTATTTTCACATCAAGCACTTTATCGGACCAATTGTACTTATAACCTAAACCGAAATTGAATCCAGTTTGGTCAACTAGGTGAATAGAGGGATTCTCCCGTTGATTGAGTCGTCCATCCACATACCATTGGCTATTAAAAGTGATCGGTTGAGAGAAATGACCCCCGAGTTCTAATTCATAAAATGGAGATGATTGTTTTTGATTTTCATCATTTAATGGGAAGCTTAGGAAAAACTCATCACTGGTGGAGGCATTGGCATTTGAGTCATAGCCCACGCCGAGAGCTAGATATGCCCGTTTTTGTGTTTGATACTTAGCCGCCCTTATCTGAATAGACTTTAAATATTGATCAACCTGATTGCTGACTTTTTCGGGCAATGTCTGTTTTTTTAATACCGAGAAATGGTATTTTGCTTGTTCATTATCCCCCACCTGATAGAAAGCCTTAGCCAATTGGAATCTGGCACTCCCAAAATCAGGTTCTGCATCTATCGCTCTTTGCAGCACCATGATAGCAATACTCTGATGTCCACTTTCTAACGCTGCAACCCCAAATACATAATCAAAGCCAAGAATACCAGCACCTTTCATTTCTTCCTTAGATAAAATTTCAAAAGCATTTTGCGCCTCACCATGCATGATTTTTTGTTTGGCATGACTCACTAATCGTCCCAAATCTGCATCAATCGCTGAAACTGATTTTTGCAGAACAGATTCCATGCTGCTTTGATTGTTTTGAGTGTTTTGAATAGGTTGGGGGGGAGACGACTGGGGATTATTGGGATCTGCTTGAGCATAAATCTGCTGTGCAAAGGTTAAGAGATACCAGACCATAAACCTAAGGATGAAACATCCATATTGACGGGACCTAATTTTTTGGATTTGAACCATGAGAACAACCTCTATCCATATTCACTTTTATAAAAAATCAAGTTAAAAACACCCCTGAGCGCCTAATAATAAAAATTATTAGAAATAGCTCATCTAACACTTATGTTCAATTGAATATAAGATAAAAGTGTTTTACCCCAACAAAAACAACTTTCCCATTAATCATAGACTACTTATTGTAATTTATCTACTTTTTCACTCAAAGTTTTTACTTTTTGTCAATTCTTTTTCAACTTTTTGGAAATATATCTTTACTACCTCGAAATACAGGATTTCAGCGTACTTAAGATGTTATGAGAAAAGACTTTTATGTTAAACTTCTGTTAAATTTTAACTATCTGATCTCAATGACATGAAAAGCTTTGAGCAAGCTCTCCAATACCATCAACAAGGCAAAATTCAAGAAGCCCAAGCGATCTATCTGGCATTGATAAAAAAACACCCAAATCATGCCGATTCTTGGCATCTTGCGGGACTGACGTTTTTGCAAAACCAATCCCCCTCTCTCGCCATAAAATATATTGAAAAAGCCCTAATTTTTTCTCCGAATAATACAGATTACCTTATCAACCTCTCCCAAGCACAAAAAAATGCAGACCAATTACAAAAAGCCTTTATCTCCTTACAAAAAGTGACACGGCTTTCTCCTAAACATCCTCAAGCTTGGAATAATCTGGGGAATCTCTACCAACAACAAGAACAACATATTCAAGCAATTAACTGTTATAAAAAAGCGACTCAACTTGACGCCAATTATGCAAACTCATTCTTCAATCTATCTCTTTCTCTAAATCAATTAGGCCAAATAGACTCAGCCATCAACGCCTGTGAAAAAAGCCTCCGCCTACAAGCAAATAATGCACAAACTTGGAGTTTCTTAGCTGAACTTTTAGTGAAATCAGGGCAAACGGGTAACGCTAAGGCAATGTTGAATCAAGCATTACAATATTTTCCACAGAACCCTCATCTTTTGTGTGCTATGGCATCGATAATCGAAGATGAAGGTTTCCTCGATCACGCATTGTCTCTTTATCAAAAAGCCCTGAATCAAGATGAAGAAAATGGCTGGGCGCTCACTCAGATCTTGTACCTAAAACGCTCTATTGCCAGTTGGTCAGAGTTGGCGACGCTTTTCCAACAGTTTATTCAAGGACTTCAACATCAACGCCCCTATTTAAGTCCATTTAGTTTTCTTACAGAATCTGGCAGCCCTCTACAACAAAAAATGGCAGGAGAGTTGTTTTGCCAACAATGGAAACCCGTCGTTCAACCCAAAATTATTAAACCGAAACCCCATAATCAAATACGAGTTGGTTATGTTTCGGCTGATTTTTACCAACACCCAACGGCTTATCTAGCGGTCAATTTGTTCGAAAGTCATGATCGCCAACATTTTAAAATTTATGGCTACTCCAATAGCCGAGATGATCAGAGTGAAATCCGGGGCAGGGTTATCAAGGCGTTCGATGAATTTGTAGATATTCGCAAAATGAGTACAAATGAGATCTGCCAAAGGATCATTGAAGATGAAATCGATATCCTAGTTGACTTAAAAGGCCACACATTAGAGGCGAAGACTGAAATTTTTGCGAGAAAACCCGCCCCTATACAAGTTAATTACTTGGGATATCCCGGCACAATTGGACAATTTATGGATTATATTATTGGGGATAAATTTGTCACTCCCATAGAAGAGCAAGCAAACTTTAGTGAACAAATTGTACAGTTGAAAGATTCCTACCAAATTAATGATATTAAACGTCCAATTCCATCTGTATTACAAAGTCGCCAAGAGTTAGGCTTACCTGAAAACGCACTGATTTTAGGTTGTTTTAATAATAGCTGGAAAATTACCCCAGAGACATTTAGACTTTGGATGGAGATCTTAAAACAGCTACCTCAAACCGTTTTATGGCTTATGGATAGACATCCTAAAACGTCTTTTAAGCAAAACATATTAGCTCATGCACAAAACTTAGGTATTGATAATGCTCGTATTATTTTTGCTGCTAAAGCACCCTTAGCACATTACCTGAGTTACTATCACCAGATGGATCTCATGCTAGAAACCCTACCCTATAATGGCCACACCATGGCAAGTGATGCTTTATGGATGGGATGTCCTGTGCTCAGTTACTCAGGAGACACCTTTTGCTCTCGGGTGGGGGCTAGCCTACTGCATGCAGTGGGGCTATCAAAGGAACTGCATTGCCATTCTGAACAGGCTTACCTTCAAAAAGCCATAGAGCTCGGCACCAACCCTCAAACATTACAAAAGATCAGGCGCTATTTGGAACAAAATCGCCACCAACTGACGCTCTTTAATAGCAAAAAAACCACTGCAGAAATCGAACAAGCTTATAGGCTTATGATGCAGCGTTTACAACAGCAGCAACAGCCACAACCTATTATTATCCAATAAATTATTCGAGCCTTTAAAAAATTTAGGTCCTGAACTAAAATGAACCAAAGGCGAGGGGTTAAAGGCGAGGGGGCAGAGTAAATTGATTCTCATATTTTACTAAATTTCTTCGATTTCCTATCTCCGCCTCTTGGTTTAGATGCTCCGCGCCTACCTGTTTGCCTTTCAATCTGCTTAATAAAACACTCTTCTCCTAACACCCACAAAACAAACAAATGGACACACACTTTAAACCTCACTTTAAACCTTCTAGCTAATAGACTACTAAACCCTCGGTG
>PCTP01000237.1:6966-8023 GCA_002770795.1 Gammaproteobacteria bacterium CG22_combo_CG10-13_8_21_14_all_40_8
AAACCACCGAGGACACAGAGAACACCGAGAAAACATTGATTAGACCACACAGAAGTACACAGAAGTCAGTAGCACAGAAGTAAAACATTCATTGGAACATTCATTGGGACACCAAAAACCAGCTTTTAAGGCTTAAAAACGCCTCGAATTGTCCTATCAACAGGCGCTCCATGGGAGTTGCGGTTGGTCAGACCTCGATTGTTAATCTTATGCAGCCTAGAAATCCTCTTCCCGGCTGTGTTTGACTTTAGAAATGATCACCTTGTTCTTTTCCTTTCGATACCTTAATACATAATTACCACTGCCATAGGGGATGAACAAGTCTCGGAAGGAGTGTAGTTCTTCGACTGGTTTGCCAGCCTCAGAATTCTCCGCCAGTATTTTCACCGCTTCTTTAATTCGACGGGCTGCACGTTGAGCGGCAGCAGGATTTTTCTGTTGGATAAACTCTTTTAAACGAGCGACGTCCTGTGCTGCGCTGACCAACCAGACTATTTCATAGGACATGGTTTTTCCTGATCGCTACCCCAGGAATCTAACCACTCCATCATCGCTTCGTTACTGATCGATTCTCCCGTTTCCTGATAATGTTTCCAGCGGGCGAGAGTTTCTTGCTTTTCCTGCTCTTTAACTTCTTCTTCTCCGATGTAACGCTTTAGTGCTTCTTTAGTAATATAACTTTTAGAACGATGTGTTTTTTCAGACAACGCATTCAAACGAGTTTCGAGCTGTTCACTGAGTCTTACACCTAACATGGTGGCCTCCTGTTAATCATTGTTTAACAATGTTAGACATTCTAGCATGACTACTCTCAAACTGCATTTCTATTTGCTACAATTTCAAAAGGCCGCGATTACTACACTTTCAGATTACCGCTGTCAGTTGATGTTATTACGTATTCCCCATAGTCAGGGTAAATTGATTCTCACTAAAAGTACAATAAAGGTTTAAATGGGTAACCTACTCGTTATTTTTCCTATTTTGCACCATGTTGACACCCCATACTATTAAAAACAAGAAATCAATTTACTCTGAACATCCCGCTTATTATTTCACT
>PCTP01000237.1:8047-8189 GCA_002770795.1 Gammaproteobacteria bacterium CG22_combo_CG10-13_8_21_14_all_40_8
TTAAACCATAGTTTTCTAGGCTTTTCTTTATTATTAATAGCAGTAATCTTCATCTCCCACGGATCTTCATCTTTTAATTTAACTTCAGAAAACCACACAGCGCCATCGCCGATCATAATACCCGAATCACTCGCCCCTAATC
>PCTP01000170.1:0-147 GCA_002770795.1 Gammaproteobacteria bacterium CG22_combo_CG10-13_8_21_14_all_40_8
ATTATATTGCCCTTGCTGGTGGCAAAAGTGCCAACCATACGAGGGGTAAAACTGAGTAGTTTCCGTCGGGTAGAGGCTTCAAAAGTACTGGAAAAACCCACAAAGCTGGAAAGGCTTTTGATGTCATCTTTACTTTTTAACAGTTCA
>PCTP01000170.1:181-4044 GCA_002770795.1 Gammaproteobacteria bacterium CG22_combo_CG10-13_8_21_14_all_40_8
TGCCACCAGTACGAAATACGCGATTTTGAGTGTTCACAAAATCATGAGAAAACTCATCACGGGATTGGCGGCGGCTGATGGCCAAATCATCTATCAACAGTGCGCCAGGTGTTTCAATATCATCTTGACCCAAGGTTGCTTCAAAGAAAAAACTTTTGCCATCGTCACGATAATTCACACGAGATAGAAGGTTGCCCTGATGATCATCATTATGCTGACGGTAGTTATCGCTTTTTAAATAATGCCCAGAGATTAAAAGGTTCCAATGTTCATCAAAACCATGGGTAAGATCGACAGAGAGTTGATTTTTGTTGTAACTTCCTTGACCCAAGCTGATATGGCCAGTATCACCAGAAGCCTGTTTGGTTATAATATTGATGACACCACCTACGGCTTGATCGCCATAAAGTACACCAGCACTGCCATTGAGCACTTCGATATGATCGATTCGGTTCAATGGGATGGCATTGAGATCGGGCGCTGCTATATCGCTATGATTCAGCCGACGCCCATCCATTAAAATTAAAGTGTTATTAGCGGCTTGTTCTGAGGAAAAGCCCCTCATACTAAAGACCAGATTACTGCCGTTGTCAGAAACCTGAACTCCGATAAGGCCTCTAAGAGCATCCCCCAGAGTAATAGCACCAGTTTGTTGTAATTGATCACTGCTAATCAGCGTGATATCTGCTGGTGTGGCATAAATATCTTGCTGTGATCGGGTGCCGACTATCACTAAGTGATCGTCATTTTCTGTGTCTGATCCCACATCCGCGTTAGCCAGATGAATACCGCCAAAGCTGCTAAAAGCCAAGAGGATTGATGATTTTAATAGAGTATTTTTACCCATGTTAAGGATTACCTGTTAATAACATAGGTGAGCAGAAAAAAGAGAAGAAGCAATGTAAAAACGTCCAGAGGCCCACCGATCTGGTTGTTATCTTGGTACAAGGCCGGTCTCCGGACTCAGGGTGGTGATTCAATATCAAATCACCCATTTTCAGCCTTCCCAAGAAACTCTCAGTGGCTTTTCGATGAAAATGAAACCCTTTACCGTTGCGGGGGCAGTGTTGGACTCGCACCAACTTCCCGATTATCCATCAAATGGTGAAAATGATGGCACCTTGAATAACATTGTTCTGTATGTTGCGTTTGATGATCTCAAGTTCCAAAAATCAAAGCGCAGCGATTTTACCTAATTTATCACTCAATTACCTGTGTTATTTGCTCTTTATATGCAAAGCCTTATTCATTTGCTACACATAAGCCAAATAAAAAACTAAGCTTTCAAGTATAAACACTGGCATCTTCGCAATAAAAAATCTATTATAGACGTCTATACGTCCAAAGGGAACCATTTTATGCCTAAATCTATCACTCATGCGCTGACTCAAGCCCTCAACAACAGAATCTTATTTTTGGATGGGGCGATGGGCACGATGATTCAAGCATTGAAACTGCAAGAGGCAGATTTCCGAGGTGAAAGATTTAAAGATTGGCAGCAAGATTTAAAAGGGAATAACGATCTCCTGTCATTAACCCAGCCTGAGAAGATCCTAAATATTCATCGCCAATATTTGGAAGCGGGTTCAGATATTATAGAAACCAATACCTTTAACTCGAATCATGTAGGGATGAGCGATTATGGTATGCAATCCCTTTGCTACGAAATTAACTTGGCTTCGGCACAGTTAGCTAAACAAGCCACTCAAGAATATAACCAGCGCACGCCCAATAAACCACGCTTTGTTGCTGGTGTTTTAGGACCTACTAACCGTACTTGCTGTTTATCCCCCGATGTGAATGATCCTGGGTTTCGTAATATCAGTTTTGATGAGTTAAAAGAAACCTATTTGGAATCCGCCAAGGCTTTGTTAGATGGCGGCGCTGATATTTTATTGGTGGAAACCATTTTCGATACCTTAAACGCTAAAGCTGCATTATTTGCCATTGAAGAGTTATTTGAACAAACGGGAAAACCCTATCCCGTGATGATCTCAGGCACCATTACCGATGCCTCAGGGCGAACGCTAACCGGACAAACCACTGAAGCCTTTTATAACTCGTTACGTCATATCAAGCCCATTACCATGGGACTGAACTGTGCACTTGGTGCACAGGAACTTCGCCCCTATGTGGAAGAGCTATCGCGTATCGCCGATTGTTATGTATCAGCACACCCCAATGCAGGCTTGCCCAATGAGTTTGGTGGCTATGATGAAACTCCAGAGGCGATGGCGGTTGAATTGCAAGAATGGGCCAAAACAGGGTTGATAAATATGATTGGTGGTTGTTGTGGCACGACACCTGACTATATTCGTGCTTTGGTTCAGGCGATAGGATCTGTACCTCCACGAGTTGTACCCAGTATTGCTCCCGCGTGTCGATTAGCGGGTTTGGAGCCCTTTAATATCAATGAACAAAGCCTATTTGTCAATGTAGGTGAGCGCACCAATGTCACAGGATCGGCTAAGTTTTTGAAATTAATTAAGTCTGAAGACTATGAAGCGGCATTAACAGTCGCATTACAACAGGTAGAAGCAGGCGCTCAGCTGATTGATATTAATATGGACGAAGGCTTGTTGGATTCGAAAGCCTTGATGAAGAAGTTTTTGCACCTAATCGCCGCAGAACCAGATATCAGCCGTGTACCCATTATGTTGGATTCTTCCAAATGGGAGATTCTGGAAGCTGGTTTAAAATGTGTTCAGGGCAAGTCTGTGGTGAACTCCATTTCTCTTAAAGAAGGAGAAGAAACTTTTAAACAGCAGGCAAAACTTGTCAAACGTTATGGTGCTGCCGTTATCGTGATGGCTTTTGATGAACAAGGCCAAGCCGATAGTTTTGAAAGAAAATACCAAATTTGTGAAAGAGCCTACAAAATATTAACCCAAGAAGTAGGATTTCCCGCAGAAGACATTATTTTTGATCCCAATATCTTTGCCATTGGGACAGGCATCGAAGAGCATGCCAATTATGCACAGGACTTCATCAAAGCTACCGCCAAAATTAAAGCCAATTTACCTCAAGCTTTGATTTCAGGAGGCGTTTCGAATGTGTCATTTTCATTTCGAGGCAATAACCAAATCCGTGAGGCTATTCATGCGGTATTTTTATACCATGCTATCCAAGCGGGCATGGATATGGGGATTGTGAATGCAGGTCAGCTGGCTATTTATGAAGACATCCCTAAACCCTTATTAAAAGCGGTGGAAGATGTGGTGTTAAATCGTCACTCCGAAGCCACAGAAAACCTGATGGCGATTGCTAACCAATACCAAAATGGTGCCCAAGTACAGGATAAAAGCGCGGCACTAGATTGGCGTAATCAACCCGTGGAGAAACGCATTGAATATGCTTTGGTGAAAGGCATTGCCGAGTTTATTGAAACTGATACCGAAACTGTGCGCTGCCAAGTACCGAGAGCCTTGGATGTGATAGAAGGCCCACTGATGAGTGGCATGAATGTGGTGGGCGATCTTTTCGGGAGTGGCAAAATGTTTCTCCCTCAAGTGGTTAAATCCGCACGGGTCATGAAAAAAGCCGTGGCCCATCTATTGCCTTTTATTGAGAAAGAAAAACTAGCGGGAGATCTCAGCAAGAGCAAAGGGCGTATTCTTATGGCCACTGTTAAAGGTGATGTGCATGATATTGGAAAGAATATTGTTGGGGTGGTGTTGCAATGTAATGGCTTTGAAGTGATTGATTTGGGGGTTATGGTGCCCTGTGAGCAAATTTTAAAAATCGCCCAAGAAAAAAATTGCGACCTTATCGGATTATCAGGACTGATTACTCCTTCATTGGATGAGATGGTACATGTTGCCCAAGAAATGCAGCGTAAAAACTTCAACATTCCCCTAATTATC
>PCTP01000170.1:4099-6668 GCA_002770795.1 Gammaproteobacteria bacterium CG22_combo_CG10-13_8_21_14_all_40_8
AGCAAGCGGTGGTCTATGTTTCTGACGCACCACGCGCGGTGAATATCTGTAGCCAGTTATTAACGGCGAGTCAAAAAACAGCCTTTGTTGAACAAACGCAAGCGCATTATCAACAACTACGGTCCGATCATCAAAACAGACAACAGCAAAGAAAGTTTATCTCCCTCAATCAGGCGCAACAAAATAAAGTACACATTGATTGGGAAAATACCCAAGTGAGCCCCCCAAAAGTTTTAGGCATACAGGTGATAGAGGATTATCCCTTACAAGATTTGATAGAAAGAATCGATTGGACACCCTTTTTTAGAACATGGGAACTAGCAGGCTCATTCCCCAAAATTTTAACCGATAAAGTAGTGGGGGAATCCGCCAGCAAAATTTATCAAGATGCCCAAATCATGCTACAGCAAATTGTGGATGAAAAATGGTTAAAGGCCAAAGCCGTTTTTGGATTTTTCCCAGCCAATGCGGTGGAAGATGATATCGAACTCTATAGCGATGCATCTCGCAGTGATCTAAAGTGCAAGCTGCATCATTTGCGTCAACAAATGCAACATATTGAACAGCGCCCTAATTATTGTTTAAGCGACTTTATCGCCCCAAAAGACACTGGGATTGCCGATTATATTGGCGCTTTTGCGGTAACGGCTGGCATCGGTATTGAAGAACATATCGCAAGGTTCCAACAGGATCATGATGACTATAATGCCATTTTATTAAAAGCACTGGCGGATCGACTCGCCGAAGCTCTCGCAGAACGCCTCCATGAAAAAGTGCGAAAAGACTACTGGGGTTATGCTCAAGAGGAAAATCTCACTAACCCTGAGATTATCAAAGAAAAATACCAGGGTATACGCCCCGCGCCAGGTTATCCCGCTTGCCCAGATCACACCGAAAAACTAACACTTTGGAACTTACTGAAACCCGATGAAACCATTGGACTCACACTCACCGACTCTTTGGCAATGACCCCCACCGCAGCAGTTTCCGGCTGGTACTTCTCTCATCCAGACTCGCGCTATTTTGGACTAGGAAAAATCACCCAAGATCAATTACAAAACTACGCAAAACGAAAAGGCTGGGACAATGAAACGGCAGAAAAATGGTTAAGGCCAGTGTTAGGATATTAGTTGGCTATTCTCATGTATTAAAGTATCAATTTGTGTCGGGTAAAGGCCAAATCGTTAGCGCTTGTTGGACGTGTCCCAATGAATCGTTTTAACCAAAGGGTCTGAGATGGTCACTCCGCAAAGGACATCGTAATGTGCCATCATTGCATCACATTACTGAATAATTGTGAGATTGATTGGCTAGTTCAAAATACTGGATAGCTTTATCCACTAAAACCAAATAATCAAGTCCCCATGCTCTCGCGTGGGGATTAGCAAATTAAAGCCGCGCTTTGCGGCAGCTTTGTAGCGCCAGCGGAAAAGCAGTCCGAGAATAACACTTTGTTGCAACTTGCATCAATTGTGGCGTATTGCTACAATTGATAAAACTCAACGTTGGAGGTAAAAATGGCCACGAACAGTATTCGCTTAGATCAAAACCTTATTGAAAAAGCTACCATTATGGCTAAAGCGCTTAATCGAACCCCGCCTAAGCAAATAGAACATTGGGCGAAAATTGGCGAGATGATGGAAGATAACCCCGATTTACCCTACGAGTTTGTGAGGCAGGCCATAATCGCGCAGGCAGAACGGGACGCCGGAAAGTTGGAGGCCTACGATTTTGGTTAAGGCCACGAGTGTATTACAAACTCCTACATTTAAGAAAGCGGTGAAGAAGCTCAAGCCCAATCAGAAAAACGACCTCGATTTGACCATTAAGGCGCTTATGGCCTCCCCCAACATCGGAGAACAAAAGAAAGGGGATCTGGCCTTTTTGCGAGTCCATAAGTTCAAAATGAACAAGCAACTGACTCTTCTGGGTTACAGTTTTGATGATGGCGCTCTTGTCCTTGAACTGATGGCCTTGGGCTCACACGAAAACTTCTACCGCGATATCAAGCGGAAGAAATGACATTGTAACACAATCCGACTTGAGCAACTTGTTATGGGGTAGTACCATAAAGTACCAGTTAATAATAGATAAGGTGATCTTATGCCAAAAAATACCAGTATGACACTTGGTGAGCACTTTGATGGATTTATTGCCAACCAAATTAATGAAGGTCGCTTTGCCTCGGCAAGTGAAGTTGTGCGAGCAGCGCTTAGAATGTTTGAGGATAACGAAAGAAAAATAGCCGTGCTTAGAAAATTGCTCGAAGAAGGCGAACAAAGTGGTACGGCAGAATACAGCTATGAAAGCCTGATGAATGAAATTGATGAAGAACTTGATTAATGGGTACATTTACACTTACAACCAAAGCTAAAGCGGATTTGAAATCGATTGCTATTTATACCCAGCGTAAATGGGGTAAAGAGCAACGTAAAATTTATGTACGACAATTTGACGATACGTTTCATATGTTGTCAGAAAACCCAAAAGCTGGAACTGAATGCCGATGCCTTGTGGACACACACTTTAAACCTCACTTTAAACCTTCTAGCTAATAGACTACTAAACC
>PCTP01000191.1 GCA_002770795.1 Gammaproteobacteria bacterium CG22_combo_CG10-13_8_21_14_all_40_8
CTGAGCCTGCACGTTCCTCTGTCAACGCTTAACCCCTGACCTTACGGGCAGCGGCTCATGACTCGAGGTCTCGGCGGTTAGTTAATCCTTACCGAGTAGAGGAATTTCACCTCCAATCTTCTGCCGATTTATCTCGGCGCTCTGTGTATCCATTTGTTTGTTGATTTGTTTGTTCAAGTTCATTCTCTCGGCGGCCTTCAAAACAAAACTAGACAAATTTTCCCTGAAAAATGCGCTTTGGGATAATCAAAAACGTCCTAAAAAAACCAATGCTAGCCGAGCAGACACCAATGATATGGAAAGCGAATTATTTTAATTTATTTCACCAAATAATCAGTAATCAAACCAAATAAATACAACGCCACCATAATAACCCTTTGTTTTAAAACATATTACTTAATTGGCGCTAATTTTGCTTATCATCAAAACATCATCAACAAACTCAGAGCCTTTCATGGAAAATACTTCTAATTACCACCCCTCCCCATACCGCTTAAATAATATTTGGATCATCTGTCGTTTTGAGCTTAGCCGCTTATTTTTAACACCAAGAGGATTAGTTGCTATTTTAACTTTTATGGTGATCTGGTACTTCATATTTAAATATCCCATTGACTTTTCTTCCAAACTCCTTGCCATGGATGAGTTTAAGAAAAATGTCTCTCAGATGTTTGGAATTATAGGTTTAAAAAATGTTCTAGGATGGTCTGCCCCTGAATACTCTCTCTACTGGATCATTGCACTTTATTCCTTTCCCATTTTTACTTTATTATTCAGTGCCGATCAAACGTCCTCTGATCGTGACCGAGGCACATTGCGTTTTTTAACCTTAAGAACTAGCCGAGAGAGTTTATTTTTTGGAAGATTTTTAGGTCAGGTTTTTATTCAATTTATTCTTATTTTAGGTACATTGATGACAACCTTTTTGATGTCTATTTATCGAGACAGCAGCAGCTTTAATAACGCTATCAGTTCTAGCTTCATTATCGCCATCAACTTATTGATTATTATTTTACCCTTTACCGCCTTCATGGCTTTGTTATCAGCAAGTCTGCGCTCTAGAATAATGACCATTATGTTAGCCATCATCCTCTGGGGTGGGAGCACCGCTCTATTATCTTGGTCACCTTTTGATTGGCTCTCCTTTTCATTTCTTAAGGAGTGGATCCCTGGAACTCAACGAATTGACTTAATTCAAACAAATGGTTGGGAGACTTTAAATTTTGCCGCATACCCTCTCCTTCAAACCATTATTTTTCTTTTTGCTGGCGTCCACATCATGAGGAGAAATGCATTATGAGTTCAATGATCGATTGCCTACAACTCACTAAGACCTATGGCTCAAACACGGCTTTAAACCGAGTGAATTTTTCCGTCGATAATGGAGATCCCATCGCCTTAGTGGGCCCAAATGGCTCAGGTAAAACCACCTTATTCAGTCTAATGTGTGGTTATATTCGGCCAACATCTGGGATCATTCAATTATTTGGACATCAACCAGGATCTCCAGCGCTATTTGGTCGGGTCTCAGCTCTCCCTCAAGATGCCCAACTAGACCCAAGATTTGCCATCGGCCACCAACTAAAATTTTATGCTCAATTACAAGGCATGAGTACAAAGCAAGCTCAATTGGATTGCGAAAGAGTGTTGGATTTAGTTGAGTTAAAACACAGTATAAAAGACAAACCCAATACATTGAGTCATGGCATGAGGAAAAGAATCACCATCGCTCAAGCTCTACTGGGTTCGCCAGAACTGGTGTTACTAGATGAACCCACCGCTGGTCTTGATCCTGTCAATGCGCGTAATATCCGGCAGTTGATTGCCCAAAATAATATGAAAACCACTTTCATGATCAGTTCACACAATTTAAATGAACTGGAAAAACTATGTGGTACTGTTTTACATCTTAATTTAGGCCTCATGGGTAAGACAGAAGCTATTTCCAGTGATCCTCAGCAAGGATTTATCACTTTGCATATGGAATCATCAAGCGCCGATCTGAAAGTATTTCTATCAGATATTCCTGGCATCCATAAAGTGTCCCAACTGTCCAGGAATGAATATTTAATCAGTTACGACCCAGCCGAGTCGCCTGATTTGGATATCAAAATTTTAAAGATGCTTGATGAGAATCAATTGAATTATCGACAACTGATCAAAGGAAAATCTTTAGAAGAACAATTGTTCTCTTCTGAAACACCCAATTAAATTTTCTCTAATTTAAGATATCTCCTGCCCTAATCGACAAACGAGGGTTATCGATTAGGGAAATTCCATTCCAGAGCAGTTTTTCGTTCATATTCACCCTAAAACCCCTTAGAACACTTGCTCTTAGAGTCGTTGATTGATAGAGTATCACCGTAGCTGTTAGCCTGAGATCCCATTGAAGATTTGAGTGTCAATCTTTACTTTTTACACGATTGGAAATCCTTTCAATTCTTGAATTATTAACTATCTCAATAGGGTGTTTTATTCATTCATCCTAATTTAGGGTTTTAAGCTTAATTTTTGACTCAACTGAGTATTCGAAGCTCAATAATTATTAGCATTTTCCAATACGGATCAAAATCACCATGCTTTTTAAAAAATTACGCGGATTTTTCTCTACAGATATATCTATCGATTTAGGCACAGCCAACACCCTTATATACGTACCAGGCAAAGGCATTGTTCTCAATGAACCCTCTGTAGTCGCCATTCGAATCAACCAAGCAGGACAAAAATCCATTGCTGCCGTTGGTTTAGAAGCCAAAAGAATGCTGGGTAGAACCCCCGGCAATATTATCGCTACTCGTCCTTTAAAAGATGGCGTGATTGCAGACTTTTTAACCACTGAAAAAATGCTACAAAGTTTTATTTTAAAAGTTCATGATAATTCTTGGTTTAGACCAAGCCCAAGAGTTTTAATTTGTGTTCCCTGCGGTTCCACTCAAGTTGAAAGAAGAGCCATTCGTGAATCTGCTTTCAGTGCAGGCGCACGAGATGTTTATTTAATCGAAGAACCTATGTCAGCAGCTGTCGGTGCTGGATTACCCGTAGGTGAAGCGAGAGGCTCCATGGTGGTGGATATTGGAGGAGGCACCACTGAGGTAGCAATTATTTCATTGAATGGTGTGGTCTATTCCGAGTCTGTGCGTATAGGCGGAGATCACTTTGATGATGCCATTATTGATTATGTACGCCGCCATTATGGCACCGTTATCGGTGAAGCGACTGCAGAGAGAATTAAACACGAAATTGGTACGGCATTTCCCGGTGATCAAGTTTTAGAAATTGATGTCCGTGGACGCAATCTTGCGGAAGGTATTCCCAGAAGATTTACCATCAACAGCAATGAAATTCTTGAAGCACTTCAAGAGCCTCTATCGGGTATTATTCGTGCGGTAAAAACAGCTTTAGAACAATCACCACCAGAATTGGCTGCAGATATATCAGAATCTGGGATGGTGCTAACAGGTGGTGGTGCATTGTTGCGTGATTTAGATAAGCTCTTTATGGAAGAAACTGGACTACCTGTCATCATTGCCGATGATCCTCTCACCTGTGTGGCAAGGGGTGGCGGTATTGCCCTTGAAGAAATGGATAAACATGGTGGCGACTTGTTTTCTCGAGATTAGCCAAAACTCGAGATTAACCAGAAATAGCTGAATAATTTCCATATACAAAGCATTTAAATCGATGATCTAGGGAGGTTGTTATCAGACAATTATTTGGAGCCAGTCCCTCTCAACATCTGAGAATAGCCCTTATCGCTGCTTTATCATTCGTGCTCATGGCCTTTGATTATCGCCAAGAGCACACAAACTCGCTCCGAAAAGGGTTATCCACCTTTATAGCTCCCTTGCAATTTTTAGTGAATTTGCCTGTTTTAGCCTTGGATTGGTCAGGAAATCACCTTAAATCTCATAGCGAATTAATCTCTGAAAATAACCAGTTAAGAGATGAAAACCTCATTTTAAAAGCCAAAGCGCAAAAACTGATAGAACTCGAAGCTCAAAATGCACGCTTAAAAGCGATGCTTGGCTCTCTTAAAAACCGCCGTGAACAACGCCAAATTGCCGATATTATTTCGGTAAGAGCCAGTGAGTTTCATCATGAAGTCATCATAAACAAAGGCACCTCAGATCAAGTATTTGTGGGGCAATCCGTGATTGATGCCGATGGTATCATGGGACAAGTGAGTGAGGTCACACCCTTTACCGCTAGAATCATCCTGATTACAGATGAACGTCATGCCATTCCCGTGAGAATCCTACGAAATGGTGTGAGAGCCATTGCTTCAGGTACAGGCTCCCTCACCAAATTAGTACTTAATCAAGTTCCCCACAGTGTGGATATTCAGATCAATGACATTCTCGTCTCATCGGGTTTAGGCCAAAGATTTCCTGCGGGTCTTAATGTGGCTAAAGTCAGTCTGGCTCGACATCGGCAAGGAGATGAATATGCCTATATAGAAGCCATTCCAATGGCTAGACTTGAGCGTTCAGGTCAAGTGATTTTACTCTGGCCAAATCAACCTCAATTGGACAACTCATCCACAAATACAGAGAAGAGTCATGGTTAATCATCAACCCAGCTATGGCATTATCTTTATTTCTTTTCTGTCGGCGTTAATCCTGACTATCATCCCACTTTCTACTGCCAATCAAATCTACAATCCACAGTGGCTTATTCTAATATCTGCCTATTGGAGCATCCACCATCCAGAAAGGGTGGGTATTGTCACTTGCTGGTTTTGGGGATTATTGCTAGATGTCACCCTAGGTAGCCATATGGGCATTCATGCATTATCCGTTGCATTAGTTTGTTATATGTGTATTATTTTACATCAACGACTCAGAATGTTTCCCATATGGCAGCAAAGCTTATTTATATGGTTACTTTGTGCTCTGGATAAGCTTGTCGTTCTCCAGTTATCCTCAATTTTTTCCCCCATAGAAGTACAGTTAAATTATTGGATATCCGCATTTATCACCGCCATGGTTTGGCCCATCTGTGTCATTTTTATTCGACGTATTCCCTATTCCCATTAAAAAGTTACCTGTGCAAAATCACAATTATTCTATAAACTTAGACTTATGAATAACTTTTAGCGGTTTACGAATGGAAAACTCTGTACCTAACGAAGAACTACTGATCAATATTACGCCCCAAGAAACTCGAGTGGCAGTGGTTGAAAATGGTGTACTACAAGAACTCTATTTAGAAAGAAAAACTAAACGAGGTCTTGTAGGCAACATTTATCATGGTAAGGTTTCGAGAGTATTACCCAGCATGCAAGCCGCTTTTGTGGATATAGGCTTGGATAAAGCAGCTTTTTTGCATGTGTCAGATCTACTTTTAACAGAGGAGGAGAAAGCACTACCCGCCGCAAGATATTCAGATTTCCCCGATATCACCAAACTAATCCATCAAAACCAACAGTTGGTGGTGCAAGTGATGAAGGACCCAATAGGCAACAAGGGCGCAAGACTGACCGCTCAAATCACTCTACCCTCCCGCTATTTGGTTTTATTACCAGAAACTCAACATATAGGTGTCTCACAACGCATCGAAGATGTTGCTGAGAGAGAGCGCTTAAAATCACTAGTCACACCAATTTCTCAAAAAATGGGTGTTGGATTTATATTGCGAACCGCAGCAGAAAACGTCCGGGAAAAATCCCTCACAACAGATGCTGAATATCTTGAAAGATTGTGGAATAAAGTCAATGAACGCAGAGGTTACGCAAAACCAGGAGATTTGTTATATGAAGAGTTAGATCTAGCGACCAGAGCAATCCGTGATTTAGTACACCCGGGTGTGAATAAAATTCTCATTGACTCAAAAGAAAACCACCATCGTGTGAAAAAATTTGTGGGCAATTTAGTTCCTGGGATCAGCAGTAAATTAGAATATTACTCGGGAGAACGTCCTTTATTTGACCTCTATAATATTGATGAAGAGATCCAAAAAGCCCTTGAGAGGACAGTACAATTAAAATCTGGCGGTCATATCGTTATTGATCAAACAGAGGCAATGACAACCATCGATGTGAATACAGGTGGCTTTGTCGGCAACAATAACCAAGAAGAAACGATATTCAAAACAAACCTTGAAGCCGCAGTGACTCTTGCAAGACAATTAAGATTGAGGAATTTGGGCGGTATTATCATTATTGACTTCATTGATATGCATGATGAAGAGCATAAAAGGCAAGTGCTGCGAATTTTGGAAAAAGCCATCAATAAAGATCACACTAAATACAACATCTCCAATGTTTCAGGTTTGGGTTTGGTACAGATGTCGAGACACAGAACCCGAGAAAGCCTGGAACATATTTTGTGTGAACCCTGTCCCATGTGTCAGAACAGAGGCTCTGTCAAGACAACGGAAACGATTTGTTATGAAATACTGAGAGAAATTCTTAGAGCTGCACGCGCTTATGAAGCACAGCAAATTATGGTCATAGCCTCTCAAAATGTGGTCGAAAGACTACTGGATGAAGAAGCTGATAGTGTGGCAGAATTAGAGGAATTTATAAAAAAAACCATCAGTTTTCAAGTTGAAATCCTTTATTTTCAGGAACAATATGAT
>PCTP01000246.1:0-6773 GCA_002770795.1 Gammaproteobacteria bacterium CG22_combo_CG10-13_8_21_14_all_40_8
AGCAAATTTTGGATAACCTACATGGCCAAACCAACGGTTTTTGCTAGTGCATTGATTCCTTTGTTATTGTTAATTCTAGGCGTGATGGGCTCTCAAGATCCGAGCCAGGCTTATTCGACAGAGGGTTTTTTTTCAATAGGTTTAGGTGCCGACCCACAAAAATATATTGTGCATAAGACGGGAGCATGGGCACTGAAGTT
The DNA here is from genome assembly GCA_002770795.1 of Gammaproteobacteria bacterium CG22_combo_CG10-13_8_21_14_all_40_8. Classification (GTDB taxonomy): domain Bacteria; phylum Pseudomonadota; class Gammaproteobacteria; order Enterobacterales; genus 21-14-all-40-8. Next base: position 201 of record PCTP01000246.1, read on the forward strand.
TTTACTCATTAGCTTAGCCATCACTCCCTTACGCCATTTAGCGAATTGGAATCACCTGATTAAATTCAGACGGATGTTGGGATTATTTTGTTTTTTTTATGCCAGTTTACATCTGGCTTCTTATTACTTGCTTTATTTAGAGCAAGACCTCAGAAATGTTGTATCGGACATCGTTAAAAGGCCTTATATCACCCTAGGTTTTATGGCATGGCTAGCTTTAGTCCCCTTGGCTTTAACCTCTACCCAATACATGATGAAAAAGCTGGGTAAAAATTGGTTGAAATTACATCGTATGATTTATGGAATATCCATTGTAGTTATTATTCATTATTGGTGGCAGGTAAAATCAGATATCAATGAGCCCATTTTATATGGGCTCATTGTGTTGTTGCTGTTAGGTTACCGTTATTGGCTCGCTAAAGTGACAAAGATAAAGAAGTTTAAGGGATGAGTTGGTACCCTTGCTGCTGTAATACAACAAACAGGGTCATGGCGGATAGGGCAAGATCATCTGGTTGATCTAACTCCTGTTTTTGATATCCAGAAAAATTCATGGATTGCCCACAAAGATAAAATTTGACGCCTTTGCTGCGTAATTGGTGTTCTAATTCTAAATTAGGGTTATCTGTAGAAAAGTGTTTTTGATAAGCTTTGTTACTGAGCAGATCTTTGGATGCCTGACCGTGAAAAACCAACGCGATATCCATTTTATCCAGTGAAACACCATTCAGCGCATGCATATTGATAAAGCGAGCTACACTTTCTAAATAGTGATTATATTGTTCAGGATCTTCAGCACTTTTTCTGATATCAAAGACGGCCTTATAAACAAAGTTTTCAGGTAGTTTCACAGCTCGATCTGAGACGGCAAATACTGGGCCATAATCAGAAAAAACAGGTCCTTTTTGAGGCTTAGTGGTTTCTGATGCTGAGATCGTGCTGATAAAGAAACAAAAGATCAGAAATATTGAATAGCGAGTAGTTTTCATTGAAGGCTCTCTTTGTTAAAGTGAAAGAAATGATACTCATAATCATTCAAAATCTAGATTTTGTGTGATAAATGATGAGAAACAGCATAAAACAAAAGAGGTTTAAATGCACATAAGATTTGCTCAGGCTTCAGACGTTTCAACTATCAAAGCTTTCATTCAAGCCTTGGCAGATTATGAGAAATTACCGGATGAAATGATCGCAACAGACGATGATCTGTTGGTTTCATTGTTTGGAGATACTCCTCAGGCGGAAGTTCTGTTGCTAGAAAACAATGCTGAACCTAAAGGTTTTGCCTTGTTTTTCCATAACTATTCGACCTTTTTAGGAAGACGAGGATTGTATCTAGAAGATTTGTTTGTGTTGCCAGAGGCCAGAGGTTTGGGTTATGGAAAGGCATTATTAGCCAAATTAGCGCAAATTGCTCTGGAGAGAGAATGTGGACGCATGGAGTGGTCGGTCTTAGATTGGAATAAACCTGCTATTGATTTTTATCAATCCATTGCAGCGAAAGCGATGAATGGATGGACGGTTAACCGCTTAACTCAAAATGAAATGCAAGACTTGGTTAATTCCCAGTTGAACTTGCTTGACTAACTAACTTGTTAGCAAAAAAACAATCAAAAAACTGGAGCCAGGGAGCATAAAAGATGCAATTACACTGTCGTTATCACCCAACAAGACATCCAGTTTTAGTTTGTACCCAATGTGCGACCACCGTTTGCCCTGATTGCGTACCTGTATGGCCAGAGCGGGGGAATCCCCGTTGTGTAAATTGCCGTTCAGAAATGGAAACCTTGGGTATCGCTGATTATATTCCTCCCTTTTGGCGTTGCTTTGATCAGTTTTTTCAATTCCCATTTTTAAAAGAAAATTTAATATTTTTAAGCATTACTTTGCTTATCTCTTTAATCTTGCCATTGCCGCAGGCCAGTAATTCAGGTGAGAACGTTGTTCATTCTGGTGTGTTTTTTACGTTGATTTCTTGGCTATTTTACCTTAGCTTTGTTTTAGCTTATTTAGCAGCTGTGACCATAGCGGGGGCAGAAGGTCAAAAAAAACCGCCGAGTCTGTCTAAAATTTGGCGTTCAGGTGGACTTTCGATGTTCTTTAAATTTTTGGGCACTCTATGGCTATTTGGTTTTTATGCAGGAATGGTGAGCATCCTGTTTGGAACTGTATTAGAGAGTATTTTTTACATGGTTGGCGCATTGGTTTTTCCCGCAGTCATGATGCTATTGGTGATGGAGAAATCTGTAATCACAGCCCTTAATCCCAGTAAATTACTCATGGTGATGCGATCTATTGGCTGGCCCTATGTTTTTTTATGGGGAATGATGGTGATGCTAGTTTCTGGCCCCGGCCTTGTTTTAGAATTATTTTCGCCCTTTGAGTTTGGTGGATGGATTTTAAGAATTGGTTTGTTGGTAAATATTATTTTTGGGTTAATTCTTTTTTATTTAATGGGTTACGTGATTTACCAATATCATTATGAGCTCGGTTATATGTTACCCAAACAGCAAATGAGTGAATTGCAAAACAATAGTCGGCACTCTAATCCTGTGTTGATTGAAATGGAGTTACTAGTGGCAGACGGAAAATACCATTCGGCCATAAGGTTATTGGAAGCAGCCCTGAGAGAGAATTCAAACCAACAAATTTTATGGGAAAAATTATTGGTGTTGAGTGAGTTAACAGAGTCGCCTCAAAACTTATTGAAAATGGCTCAGATCTATATGGGGCACTTAGAAAGAAAGCAACAATTTACAGAGATAGCCAAGGTTATCAAGCGCTTGTTGCGTGCAAAAAATGATCTCAGGCTTGAAGATTTTGCTTCACCTCAAAAAGTCACTGATATGTTGACTCTGCAACAGGAGTTTGACTTATTGAAAAAGCTGAGCTGAGATAGCAAGATCATACATGCAAACCTGAAGTATCCGCATTCAGGGATGAGAAAGTTGTGATAGAATAACCCCTATCATTGGGTACAGAGTAAAAGTTTGCAATGTTAAAGAAATCGATAAAATTACTCAGCATTTTACTGTTCAGTTTTTGGACGCATGCTTTTGTCCTTGCTTCAGAGGCTATTCATTATCAAATTGAAATTGATGATTCCATTCATCATCAAGCCAAAGTGACCGTTCTACTTCCCCAAATTGAATCCTCTCAAATGGATGTGTTTATACCCAACTGGAGACCCGGTCGTTATCAACAAATTCCTTTAGCCAATGGTATCAGTCATATGATTGCCAAATCCTCTCAGGGAAAACCACTCAAAATAGTTAAAATGGAGACGAATCATTGGCGTATATTTCTCGAACAGCCCAGTAAAGTTGAGTTAAATTATCGTCTCTATGCCAATGAACTGTCCGATAGAACACGTCACATAGATAGCAGTCACGCCTACTTGGACGCTGTGGCAAGCTTAGTGTTTATCCCAGAATTCAGAAGTTACCCCATTCATTTAGATCTTGATGTGCCCAAAGGATGGAAGTCGGTGTCCGGTTTAAAATCAGGTTGGAACAAAAATTCATTTGTTGCGAATAACTATGATGAGTTAGTTGATGCTCCAATAGAAACAGGCGTACATGAAGAGTACCATTTTGATGTAAAAGGGATTCAATTCGAGCTGGCTATTTGGGGAAAGGGGAATTTTAATGGAAAAAATATCGCACAAGATTTAGCGGCTATAGTGAAAACACACATAGATTTTTGGGGCAATGTACCATTCGAGCGTTATCTATTTATTGTGCATGTATTTGATAAAGGAAGAGGTGCGACGGAGCACAAGAACTCAAGTCTCATTCAAACGGATTCTTGGTCATTTAACAAAAGAAAAAACTATCTGAATTTCTTACAGACGGCTTCTCATGAGTTTGTGCATGCTTGGAATGTAAAAGCCTACAGACCACAAGGTTTAGTTCCTTACGATTACTTACAGCCTAATTATTCAAAATTATTATGGTGGGTGGAAGGTGGAACCAGTTATCTCGGTAACCTACTTTTATTGAGATCGGGTTTAATGACGCAGGATGAGTATTTCAACCATCTTGCCAAAGCAATTTATGAATATCAGAACAGACCTGGTCGGTTGGAACAATCGGCTGCAGATGCCAGTTTCAATGAATGGATTGCGCCAGATGGTGATCGTGCTAATAATGCTTTTGTGAATATATACAGCCAAGGTAAATTATTATCTCTTTGGTTGGATCTCCAGTTATTCCAACAAACTGATGGGCGCGCCTCTATTACGGATGTTCAAAAAAAATTGTATCAACAATTCCCAGCTTCTATCAAAGGTTATACTGAGCAGAATTTAATGGATGTCTTTCAATCCTTAGGTTTAAAAGATGCTCAAAAAATCTGGGACTCAAAAGTCAGAAATAGCGATGAGATGGATTTTAATCAGGCATTGAAATCCGTTGGATTATTATTATCCCATGAAATTAAAACTCAGGATAAAGATGCACAACAAGAGACGAAAGCCACAGATAAAAAAATGGCATATTTGGGTATAAAACTTGCTGAAAAATCAGAAAACAATCGATTGGAATATGTATTGGCAAATTCACCCGCTTGGGATGCAGGAATCACCGCTGATGATGAGTTAGTTGCAATAAATAATATTAAAATAACACAAGCGAATTATCAGCAAGTTTTGCAGACATTGGAAATTAACAGTCGCATTTCGGTCAATTATTTTCGGAATGGTTTATTAGAACAAACATCATTAAAAGTAGGAGCCCAGTTTGAGGGAAAAACCAAAATTATCGCTAATCCAAAAAACTCGACCCAGCAAATACAGCAATTAGAAAAGTGGTTAGGTGTTTCATTAAAGAAGAAAATGGCTAATAAAGCAGAGGCTGATAATAGCGAAGAATAGATTTTATAGCTGTGCTGAAGTCAAATCTTTTGAAATAGTACGGCTATAAATAAGATTGAACATCCATCGGGAAAAATATGAAAGTCTGTCTAGAGTTTTTAGGTTGTCGTTTAAATGAGTCAGAATTACAAAGTTGGGCTGAAGAATTTTCTAAGCAAGGACTGATGCTGACCACAAAAGCGCAAGAAGCCAGTGTTATTGTGTTGAACACTTGCGCCGTCACAGGAGAAGCTGCGCGTAAATCTCGACAACATTTGCGCAAGCTTCATCGCTCTAACCCAGTGGCTAAACTTGTTGCTACGGGATGCTATGCCTCTTTAGAGCCCGAGAAAGTGGCAGAAATTTTAGGTGTTGATCTGGTGGTGACTAACCCTCAAAAGCAAGATTTGGTTTCAATGGTATTCGACCAAATTGAATTACCCGAAATGCCTTCAATGGCGACAGATCCCGGTGAGTCTGCTATTTTTAGTCGAAATCGTGATAGGGCATTTATTAAAGTGCAAGATGGCTGTCGTTATCGCTGTACATACTGTATCGTCACCGTGGCAAGGGGTGATGAAAGAAGTCGAACCATTGAAGAAATTGTGAATGAAGTGAACCAGCATTACCGACAAGGTATAAGAGAAATCGTGTTAACGGGTGTGCATGTGGGGGGCTATGGCAGTGATATTGATTCAGATTTATATCATCTTGTGCAACAAATTTTACGCCAAACCAAGATCCCTCGAATTCGCTTTGCCTCAGTAGAACCTTGGGATTTGCCAGAAAACTTTTTTAAATTGTTTGAAGACAAAAGGCTTATGCCTCATATGCATTTACCATTGCAAAGCGGTTGTAATTCTGTGCTCAGAAGAATGTCACGACGTTGTAAGACTGAAGAGTTTGCAGCGTTGATTGCAAAAGCAAAAACATTAATACCAGAATTTAATGTCACCACTGATATTATTGTCGGTTTTCCTGGTGAGACAGATGAAGAATGGGAGCAAACTCAGGACTTTGTAAAATTGATGAATTTTGGGCATATTCATATTTTTAGCTACTCCAATCGAGAAGGAACCAAAGCGGCAAGATTACCACAGCAAATAGATGCGAATACTAAAAAGACACGCTCTCAACAGCTCCATAAAATGGCTATTGAATCGACAACCAATCAACTTGCACAACAATTAGGTAAGCAATGTGAGGTCTTGTTAGAATCAGGAAAAGAACAGCTTGAAGATGGGCGTTTTCGCTATTGGGGACATACCCCTAATTATTATAAAATATGCTTAGTTGATCATAGAGATGATCTCGGTAGTCAGATCGTTATAATTGACATTACAGGGATTCATGCAGCTGGGAGTTATCTGGAAACAGCACTAGTGGCTAAAATATCCGATCCTGAAGCCAGTTTAAAACATTTCCAATGGGTTTCATAAAATGTCTAGCATTTTAGAGATTACACAAATAGCTGAGAATGCTCATCAAGCAGCGAATGTTCTTAAAGCACTGGCGAATGAACAGAGGATGTTAATATTATGTTTACTTGCCAATAATGAACTATCGGTCAATGAACTTAATGAGAAAATAGCCCTGAGTCAATCCGCCTTATCACAACACTTAGCCCGTTTAAGAAAGGATGCACTAGTGCATACTCGAAGACAAGGCCAAACAATTTTTTATAAGCTGCCGCAAGGACTCGCTTCAGATATTGTTAAACT
>PCTP01000246.1:6798-13451 GCA_002770795.1 Gammaproteobacteria bacterium CG22_combo_CG10-13_8_21_14_all_40_8
CTGAATGAACTGATCGGTGAAGCAAGAAGCCAAGTGAAAGAAATATCAGTCGCTCAATATATTGAAAATAGATTTTCCTATGAACAGTTAATTGATGTGAGAGAGCCTGATGAATTTGCAGCTGGACATTTACCAGAAGCCATCAATATTCCGAGAGGTGTGATAGAGATGCAGCTGTGCACTAAACCAGAATTTAATAAGCCTAATCGCCCAATGGCACTGATGTGTAAATCGGGTGGGCGTTCAGCATTGGCTGTCCAATCTTTACAGAAATTAGGGTTTAACCAGATTGTGTCTATTAAGGAAGGTTATGATGGTTACGTTCGGCTAAATCAGGAAAAATGATGGTTATGATCAATTAATTTGCTGATGTAAATGCTGGAAAGTATCTTCTAGGTCCTGATAGAATTTTTGCAAATCAAGGTCAGATATTTTTTGTGGGTGGAGTTTTAAATTTTGATTGAGGGTTGAGGCACTCAAATAAAGTCGTTGTGCTGCGATATTGCCTGCTGATCCTTTGATACTATGAATTATTTTGTTGGCTTCCTCAATTTCAGAGTGAGCTAACAGCTCTTTAATTTTGATGGCATCACCTTCATGGGTTTTACAAAAAAGACTAATCACTTCATTTAGGAGATCGGCATCATGCTCAAGGCGTCGGCTAAGTTCATTGTGATCAAATAGTACATTGGCTATTTCTTCTGATTTTTTTGCTAGAGGCTCCTCTAGTCGATCTGATTTTTCATGTTCCTTATCCAAAAAGTGTTTCAATAGCGAAAACAATTTTTTATTTTCTATAGGCTTGCTAATATAGTCGTTCATTCCAAAACTTAAACATTTTTCTTTGTCACCCTTCATGGCATGTGCCGTCATGGCAATAATCGGAATACTCGTTAATTTCAGTTTCTGACGAATGTGTGCGCTAGTTTGGTAACCATCCATTTTTGGCATTTGCATATCCATTAAAATAAGATCAAAAGTTTGATCTGAAAGCAGATCAATGGCTTCCAATCCATTATTGGCAATATACACATGGGTGCCAGATTTCTCCAAGATTTCACTCGCTACTTGTTGATTAACAGGGTTATCCTCAACCAATAATATTTTGGTATTTAACAGCCATTTTTTAGGTTTTTTTCTTCGATCTGAATAGCGAACATTTTCTGCAGGTTTTAGCTTGTTCTGTAAAATATCTAAAATAGTTGATATGCGATAGGGTATTGCAAGGCTTTTAATTTTATGACCAAAATCTATTGGTTCTGATAAAACATGCTGAGGAGTTTCAAGAGGGTAAAAAACCGCATCAGCTCCTATATGTTTTTCTAATAAATCAATCACATCAAAATATGAAATACTATGGTTTTCATCAATAAATATATGAGTGGCACCAGCTTTTTCCTGACAATTTTTCAGATCGGCTAGAGCAAACTTTTCCAGAGTTAAAGTTTGAGGTAATAAGCCCAGTCTAAGAACAGAGTTTTTCCAAGCATTAATTAAATTGGGGTTGTTCGAAATTAAAAGCGGACGTACTGATTGAATCGAAAGATTGGATTGTTGTGTGACTGATAGTTCATCCTCAAAAGGAATCACAAATTTGAAAATACTACCTTTTCCGATGGTGCTTTCAACGGAAATACTACCACCCATAAGATGAACTAATTCTTGGCAGATACTGAGACCGAGGCCTGAGCCACCATATTGCCTCGTGGTGGAATTATCAGCTTGCGTAAATGATTCAAAAATAACATCAATATGTTCTTGAGTTAAGCCAATGCCCGTATCTTGAATACTAAACTCAAGCTCATTTTGTGAGAAGCGTTGAATAGATATTTCAACAAATCCTGTTTCAGTGAATTTAATGGCATTGTTGACTAAATTAATGAGAATTTGCGATATTCGCAGTGGATCTCCCGTGAGATTGACATTGATATCTGCGGGTAAGTTGATAAACAGCTGCAAGTTTTTTTCGTTAATTTGATTAAAAAAGAAATCCACAATATCATCTAAAGTGGTGAGTAGATCAAAATCTGTGTGTTCCAGCTCTAGTTTACCTTCTTCAATTTTTGAGAAGTCTAAAATATTATTGATAATACCTAACAGGGTTTTGGATGAAAAGGATATTTTATCAATATATTCCAACTGCTTTTGAGTTAAACGGGTCTCTGATAATAAATGCAGCATACCAAAAATACCATTCATTGGTGTTCTTATCTCATGGCTCATGGCGGCTAAAAAGGCTGATTTGGCTTGGCTTGCTTCCTCGGCTTTGCGCGATTTTACAGCTAACATTTCTAATGTTTGCTGTAAAATCTCGTGAGCATGTTTCCGTTGCAGAACATCGGCAATTTGGTTAGAAACAAAGCTTAAAATTTGCAAAGCCATATCGTCATAATAAAAATTTGTATCATAACTTTGTACCGTCATAATCCCCAGAATACGGCCATCTGAAATTAAAGGTACCCCCAATAAATCTAAAGCCAATTCGCCAATTTGGCTAAAGACACCTTGTTCAACCAAGGCAACGACTTCTTTGTCACGCACCCGAATAGGTTTTCCTTGTTTGTAGATATAACCAGTGATGCCTTGATCAATTGGCAGCCTCGTTGGCAATTCGCTATCAAACTGATCAACAGAATAGGCAATATTGAAATATTTCTCTTCATCATCCACAACCGCAATATAAAAATTGGCGGCATACATCAAATTCGCCACAATTTGATGTAGCGTTTTGTAGAGCTCATCCATGGTTTTTACCAGATGGGGCGTTTGTGATATTTGAAATAAGGCATTCTGCAGGGCTTCTGATTCCTTTCTTTGTTGGATTTCCTTTTTTAATTTAATGTTGGTTTCGCTAATTTCATGGGTTCTTTGTGTGACTTGATTTTCCAAGTCATCATTATATTGTTTTCTAACAATCGCCGAGGCGACGGATTGTGCTACAAATAATAATAACTCTTTATGAGATTCATTATAACTGAGCCCATCCTCATAGATCTGAACGGCCATAATGCCAAGTTTGGTACTGCCACTTAATAAAGGAACGCCTAAATAGCATTTACATTCAGAACCTAAAAGTTCGAAATTTTCTTGAGTGGCAAGCTCATAAAGCTCATCGGTTGTGGCTAACAAGGGTTGCCCACTACGCATGACATAACCTGTGAGACTACTCTGCAACTGCGATTGGGAAATAATAATATCTTGTTTGGTGTAGTTAACTGCTTGGTCTTTGATATAAGCAAATCCTAAATCTTTACCTTCATGGATGAGCAGCGCAATGTAAAAATTTTTGGCATACATCAATTGTGAAATGATATTGTGTATTTCAGAAAAGAAATCATCTATCTTCATAGAGCTATTGGCTAGATTGGTAATGTGGTACAGTGCTGCTTGAGTTTTTTGACTGTATTCCGTTTCAATAATTTGCTGTTGTAAGGATTGGTTTACTTGACGTAAGGCGAGAGTTCTTTCTTTGACTTGTGACTCTAATTTGTTTTTAGCTTCACGCCTTTCTAAGGCGATTGCTACATGCTGGGAAACATATTCGAGAATACTCTTTTCCCATTCTCCAAAGCGAATGGATTCGAGATAACTCTGCACTGTGATAATTCCAATGACTTCTCCCTCAATAGTTAATGGAACCCCTAACCAGTCGACGGATAATTTCCCGACTGTCTCAATTAAGCCTTGCTCAGATAATTGCTTGTCCACTTCAGGAGTTTTTAATAGGGTGACGCCAGTATTTAAAACATAGGCCGTTGCTGTTTTGGCTAAGGTATGAACGGGTAGATGTTTAATATCTTGAAATTGTAATGGATCTTCTGTATCCACAAAATAAACAAAACTAAGTGATTCATTCGATTTGTCATAGAGTGCAATAAAGAAATTTTCCGCATACATGAGCGTTTTGATGACTTTGTGAATTTTTTTATAAAAATCGGTGACATTCACATCACTTAAGGCGATATTGGCTATTTGATATAAGGCTCTTTGTAATTTTTCGGCTTTTTCTTTTTTCTGAATTTGTTTTTGTAACTGTTGATTGGTGTTATTGAGCTCATGAGTTCGTTTTTGCACTAAATTATCTAAAAATATTTTGTTCTCATTACGTCGAATTGCTGTGGCTATATGCTGTGAGACAAAGGTCAGCAGGTTTTTATCATCATCCGTAAATTGGACACCCTTTGAATAACTCTGTACAACGATAACGCCTATGGCTTGCTGATTGAGGATTAAAGGCACACCTAGCCAACATTCTGATAACACCCCTAATAAATTCACTTTTCCCGACGCAATTAAATTTTGCATCTGCACTTTATTTAATATAAGTGCTTGGTTTTGTTGCATGCAGTAACCAGATAAGGTCTTTTGGTATTCAGATTTTGATAGCGGGGGAGGAGGAAAAATTGGCTGTGGGTAATGCGCATCTACCACATACACGAACTCTAAGGTTTCGTTTTTAACATTTTTGACGGCAATATAAAAATTGCCAGCAATAATTAATTTTGAGATCACTTCATGAATAGAGCGATAGAAACTATTCAAATCTTCAGTAGAGCTTGATAGCGCACTGATATCGAGTAGAGACTGGGATAGTTTTTCATCTAACATAGAAAGCTCATCAAACCCCTGTTGGATTGCTGTTACTGCCAATCTGAGTTTAAATCTTCCTCCTTGAGGGGATAGTTGAGGCCAAATACCATAAAGCTCTTAAAGAGCTTTTAATTGATTTTATCCTAAAAGTGTAAAATTAACAGGGTTTTGGCGAATATTTCGCTGATTGATAGTCTATATTTCATTATAGTTGGCAATTTATAAAATTGTTAATTAACCATTGATAAATAGATTCATCAATAAACTAGCCAATCCACTGGTTTTTTATTAATATAGGGCAATAATTTTAGAACAATAAACTATCTTGAATGATGATGGATATGATCCATTTATCTTATCTTATTGGATTGGAGATCCCGAATGAAAATTATTTTACTAGGTGCACCTGGAGCAGGAAAAGGAACACAAGCACAGTTTATCTGTGAAAAATTCTCGATTCCGCAAATATCTACTGGTGATATGCTTCGTGCAGCTGTAAGTGAGGGAACCCCCTTAGGGCTTCAAGCTAAATCCATTATGGAGTCAGGTGGTCTGGTCTCAGATGATATTATTATTGGCTTGGTCAAAGAACGTGTTAGCCAAGCAGATTGTGACAATGGCTATTTGCTGGATGGTTTTCCAAGAACCATACCACAAGCCGAAGCTATGAAAACCCATGATATCGATGTTGATTATGTCATTGAAATCAATGTAGCAGATGAAGAAATCGTGCGCCGCTTATCTGGACGTCGCGTGCATCCTGGTTCAGGCCGTGTTTACCATCTTGTATATAATCCACCAGCCAGTGAAAATGTTGATGATGTCACTCAAGAAGCATTGATCCAACGAGATGATGATACTGAAGAAACCGTTAGCAAAAGGCTCTCAATCTATCACGCACAGACCAGTCCATTAATTGAATATTATTCAAATTGGGCCAAATTAGGTGGTAAGGGTGCTCCTCAATATAAAACTGTGGCAGGCGTTGGATCAATGGAAGCTATTAAAGATGCAATTTTTGATGCATTAAAATAATGCTTCAAAAACTCCGATTGCGGTTATCTGTATTCCCGTTGAATGCACAAACAAAATAAAGCTTACCTTTTTGGTTTAGCCGCTGTTCTGATGTGGTCCACCGTGGCCACAGCTTTTAAACTGGCGTTAAGGGAAATGACGCCCATACAGCTGCTAGAAATCTCTGGTGTGTTTTCTTGGGTATTTTTGTCACTGGTACTGGTTACTACAAAACAATATCGGCTTATCCCTGAGTACAATAAAAAACAAATCACACAGCAGTTGCTGCTAGGGTTGTTGAATCCTCTGCTTTACTACTGGGTATTGTTCGCCGCTTATCACCTACTACCCGCTCAAGAGGCGCAAGCCCTCAATTATACTTGGGCCATTACTCTCATGTTATTATCTGTGCCCGTTTTGGGTCACAAAATCACGCCAAAAGATATATTTTCCAGTGTGTTAGCCTATTTAGGGATACTCATCATTGCCACCCATGGCGATGTGTTGAGTTTTCAATTTAAACAACCCATGGGCGTTATCCTGGCGCTCTCAAGCACCTTGATTTGGTCTATGTTCTGGTTATGGAATACCAAAAGTTCCCTATCACCTGTTTTAGGCTTATGGTTGAATTTTACCGGCGCATTACCTGTTTTTCTGTACTTGATTTTTTCTTCACCTGAAATTTGGTCAATCTCAGCTCGCGGGTTTTACGGAGCCATTTATGTCGGATTGTTTGAAATGGGGATAGCCTTTGTCTGCTGGCTTTCAGCGATGAAGCTGACACAAGACACGTCAAAAATTAGTCTAATGATTTTTCTGTCACCTCCATTTTCATTGATCTTTATCTGGTTCTTTTTAGGTGAAACCATTCAAAAATCAACCCTTGTAGGTTTGGGCTTGATACTGACCGCATTGATCTTTCAAAGAAACCACAAACCCGACTAGGAGCCTGTCCGAGAATAGACTAATCTACTGCGGCCAAGCCAGTTTGGCCAGATTTTCCGATGAATTTCGTTAAATAGAGCGACTATTCGCCTCAATCCATCGAA
>PCTP01000246.1:13490-17446 GCA_002770795.1 Gammaproteobacteria bacterium CG22_combo_CG10-13_8_21_14_all_40_8
CCGCTATTTAGGTAATCAGGTTTGCCATGAAGATCTTCAACAATACCACCAGCTTCAGACACTAACAAAGCGCCCGCTGCAATATCCCAAGGTTGTAAACCAAATTCCCAGAAACCATCTAAACGTCCTGCCGCTAAATAGGCTAAGTCTAAAGCCGCAGAACCCGCACGACGTACATCAGAACAACTTAAAAACAAAGCACCGAAGGTTTGTTGCCAAAGATCCAGTTTCGAATGATCTTTAAAAGGAAACCCTGTCGCCAATAGGGAGCCTTCTAAGGTTTTTTGTTTACCAATGCGGATACGCACATTGTTTAAACGAGCACCTTCACCGCGAGAAGCTGTAAATAACTCTTCACGCACAGGATCATAGATCACCGCATGTTCAACGCGGTTTTTTACTCTAACAGCAATGGAAATAGCAAAGTGTGGGATGCCATGGATAAAATTGGTGGTACCATCAAGGGGATCGATGATCCATTCTACTTCAGACTCTTGATTTCCAGAGAAACCAGACTCTTCAGCGAGGATTTTATGATCGGGATAATATTCATGAATAATTTTGCAAATGGCCTTTTCAGCGGCTTTATCCGCACTCGTGACATAATCATTGAGGTTTTTTGAAGACATTTGAACTTGTTCAAGGTCGTTAAGGGCACGACACAACAAATTACCAGCCACACGCGCTGCATTCACAGCTATATTGACATAAGCATGCATAATAGAATATCCCGATTTTAAAGAACAAAAAGGCCAGTATAAAAATTATACGGCTTAAACAGGAGGGATTTTACCAGAAACTAGGCAGTTGGCAACTGAAAGTGGGGGTATTGTATCAAAGAAATGCAGCCAAATTACAATACCAAGGGATAATCACTAAATACCGCATCGACACCTTGCGCAATAAGCTGTTCAGCTTGGAGTTGTTCATTGACGGTAAATACCAGTACTTTTTTACCTAAGGTATGGAGTTGTTGAATTAAAGCTGGTGAAACAAGTTCAATGGGTAAATGGACGCTGTAGCAAGAGATTTCCTTTGCAAACTGGATAATGGAGGCTTCGTTATCCTTATCATCCACTAGATAAGCAAGAGGAAAATTAGATGCGGTTGTTGCGCAAAGTTTTAATAAGCTTTTGTTAAAACTAGAAAATAAAATATGGGGACAATGAAGTTCGAGTTTGTGGATACAATCTAAAGTCTCAAGTAGTAGACGCTCTTCATTGTGATGGCTTGGTTTAAGTTCAAGGTTAATGGAGAGATTGAGTTTATCGCAAACAGTTAGTGCTTCATGCAATGTTGGGATGGATGCATTTTTAAAGTCGGGATGAAACCAACTTCCCGCATCTACACTAAGGAGATGTTGTAAGTCATGGTCAGTCAATAAGCCTTTAGCGTTGGTGGTTCGATCCAATGTCTCATCATGCAGTAAAACAGGGATATTATCTCGTGATAGCATGACATCAACCTCGACCCAAGATAAATGATGCTCGTGGGCTTTCCTGATGCTGTCAATGGTGTTTTCCGGGGCGAATTTAGCTAATCCACGATGACCGATTACTTTAGGTAGTTTGAGCGGAATAGTTTTCATGATATGTTGCCTACGGGTTTAGAATTCAACATATTGTTCCGAGCATTAATTAAAATCAAGGGTATTTGATGATAAATCGTTTATGGTTATTTTTAATTTTAATGGCCTTTGTGGGTTTTTTAAGCCAATTGTTCACTGGTCATTATCAAATAGTGGATGATTTGGTGGACTCAATTTTCGCCATGTCAAAATTATCTTTTGATATCGCTTTGGGTTTGGTCGGGATATTAAGCTTATGGCTGGGGTTGTTAAATCTGGGCGAAAAAGCTGGTATCGTGCAGGCTTTGGGGAATTTGGTGGCTCCATTAATGAGAGCATTGTTACCAGAAATACCTAAGAATCACCCCGCATTAGGACATATGACGTTGAATATGGCGGCTAATGTGATGGGGTTAGATAATGCGGCAACGCCATTAGGGCTTAAAGCCATGGAGTCCTTACAAAGTTTAAACTCTGAGAAAGATAAAGCCAGTCGTGCCCAAACCTTATTTTTAGTACTGAACTCCTCCTCTTTGACCTTATTTCCAGTCACCATTTTCATGTACCGAGCCCAGTTGGGATCCCTGTCTCCCACAGATGTTTTTATACCGATTTTACTGGCAACAAGTGCTTCTAGTTTGGCTGGGTTGTTGTTGTGCTGTGTTGTTTTACGATTAAAGTGGTTACAACCCATAGTCGGACTTTATATCGGAGCTATATTGGGACTATTAGGACTTATCGTTTGGAATTTTTCCCAACTCACACCGGATCAAGTCAGGGTGCAATCAGCTTTGTGGGGCAATGGACTTTTGATTTTTGCTATTTTCGGCTTGATTTTGGGAGCTGCTTGGCAGAAAGTCGCTTTGTTTGAAGAGTTTGTGGCAGGGGCAAAAGAGGGCTTTGCTTTGGCGATTAAAATATTGCCCTATTTACTGGCCATGTTATTTGCCATTGGATTATTAAGAGCCAGTGGTGTCTTAGATTTTATGATGGATGGGATTCGATGGCTTTTTGAACGACTGCATTATGACAGTCGTTTTGTTGAGGCATTGCCAACCGCTTTTATGAAACCTTTATCGGGTTCAGGCGCAAGGGCCTTAATGTTAGAGGCCATGAAAGTGCATGGAGTGGATTCATTTGTGGGGCATTTAGTGGCTGTTATCCAAGGGAGCACGGAAACCACTTTTTATGTTTTGGCGGTATATTTTGGCAGTGTTGGTGTCACTCGTGCCAAAGCGGCCATTGTTTGTGCTTTGGCCGCTGACCTTATCGGTATTTCTGTGGCTATTTGGGTGAGTTATTTGTTCTTTGGTGAATGAGTTGTGTGAAAATCGCGCGATTTTTCAGAAAATTAGATTTAGCATTCAAATCTGATAAATTTTCAAACATAGAGAGCTAAATAGCTGTTTTTTTTGATGAAAGCCTTGTAATGCATCCACAGAATCAAAGCACAAAAAAAATGTCAATAATTTTATTGAAAATTTCCAAAAAAATTAGACAAGGTTAGTATTGACATTGGTAACCTATTGAAAATAATGATTAAAATTTCAAAGTACAAAAAACAGTCAATTTGACTCAAGTCCAGATTTGATAAGCCATTGAGACCGGTGTTTGCACTTTTTCCCCAGAGTTATCCACAGAAATTGTGGAAAGCTTTCGTCTTTTCACTAAGTGCTTGATATTTGCATCTAACCCATTGATTTTTGAAAAAACAAGGTTGAATATTAGTCTTTTTGAGTTTGAGAAACGGTATAAGTTTTTCCCTGTTTGAGTTTTTTATAATTTCCAAATAATTCTTTAAATTCTCGCTTCATAAATTTGCTTAAACCTGAAATAGTGACCACTACAAGTCGTCCTTTTGGGTTTAATTGGCGGTAGGCATCATTCAAAAATAGGGTGAGCATTTCATTCCCTACCTTTGCTGGGATATTGCTGACAATGAGATCAAACTTAAGATCATTGATTTGATCGAAACCATTACTCAAAAGCACCCTGGCATTAGGGACTTTATTCTGCTGTATATTGGTTTTGGAATAATCAACGGCTACAAAATCTTTATCCACTAGAGTAGTGTGGCCTTTGGGGGCTAACTTAGCTAATGTGATACCTATAGGACCGTAACCGCAGCCTAAGTCGAGACAATCATCCTCAGCATTCACTTTGATCGCATCCAGCAGCATGCTGGAACCTTCATCGATGGCCTTAGGAGAGAATAAACCCCAAGTAGTAGAAAATTGTAATTTAAAGCCTGCTAATTCAGCTTGTAATTGACTGTCTTTACGCAGCGCTTGCAGTTGGGTTTTATTTAAAAGAGCCATAGATAAGGTTTGCCTGAGTGTTTAATTGGGTTATTATCGCTGATCAATCGTTTTGATTAAAGTGAATTTAA
>PCTP01000246.1:17490-17835 GCA_002770795.1 Gammaproteobacteria bacterium CG22_combo_CG10-13_8_21_14_all_40_8
TATTGAACAAAAAAGATTGTCTTCACGCTGGTTATTCATAGCGGCTATTTTAGGTTTTTTAGCCGTGCTATTGGGTGCCTTTGGTGCTCATGGCATCAAACTCTTACTGAATGTCGATGATTATCTAAAAGCACAAAATTGGTGGAAAACGGCGGTTTTATATCATTTTGTTCATACCTTCTTATTGTTATTCATCGCACAACTCATGAGAGATACTATCCATCTGAAATGGCTAATTTACAGTGCACGTTTTACTTTATGGGGGCTTTGCATTTTTAGCGGAAGCCTGTATGTGATGAGCTTAACGGGTATTTTGTGGTTAGGTGCAATAACACCTATTGGGGG
>PCTP01000095.1 GCA_002770795.1 Gammaproteobacteria bacterium CG22_combo_CG10-13_8_21_14_all_40_8
AGAGATGGTAAGCTTAAAGGCTTTGTGGCAGAATTCATTTGATGTCTCTTGTGTTTTTTTATTTTGTCCAGACAACAAATATTTTACCGTAAAGAGGCATTTATTTCTTTTAAATCATCAGGTTAAGAGTGTTTTTTGTATTTTATTTGAACTCCGAAACTTGAGTAAGTAATTATGCTATTACTATAGCAGCAAAGCTAAATTGAGCGGCACTCTTTGTCAAAATAACAACAAATAATTACCATAGCGTTTGATATTCAGGTAAATTGACTCTTAATGTCATAATATATAGAAATCTCTAAAGATGAGCATGAATCTCAATCAACCATCTGAAAAAAGTGAAGCCAAGGAGACGTCTAAGGTAAAATTCGCCATGGACTTACAGTCTTTTCTTCCTTACCGGATGTATCGTTTAGCTGCACAGATGTCTCAATCAGGCAATAAATTATCCACTCTGCTCAATAATACAGATACGCCCATAGGGGAAAGAGAATGGCGAGTGATTGCTGTTTTAGGCGCTTATGGCGGGCTGACCAACGGCAAGGTCGCAGAATCCTTAAAAATAGATGCGGCTACGGTCACTCGAGCAGTTAAAGTTTTAAAAAGATTAGGTTTTGTTCATACCAAAAACTCAAAACGTGATCGACGTCGCATATTAATATCTCTTACCACTAAAGGTGTAGACTACCATGATAGTATCACGCCAAAGCGCATAGAGACCGGGAAATTGATTGATGCCTGTTTTAGTTATGATGAGAAAGAGTTGTTACATCATCTTCTGAACAAACTTGACCGGCATTTAGACCATTTAGAAAATGAGTTTGAGGACGAATGGGAATGAATTTAAATTTTGATGAATTTAGGTGCAAGCATCAATAAAACACCAACAATAACCCTAGCTAAAGTGTTCTCAACAAAATAAGGATAAACCATTAAGGCAATTCCCATCCATTTAACCATTAAATCACTTTGTTTTTTGCCATAGATAAAATAACCCAGTCCAATAGAGCCAAACAATAGACTCACCAGTAGTGATTCTGTACTCAAGCTATTATCCATTTCCAGCTATCCTTTTGGCGAGTTTCGCTAAGTGTCCGATGCGATTAATCCAAACAGAGTGTTTTATTCAATGCGATTAAAAAGATACTTTGCCG
This sequence comes from Gammaproteobacteria bacterium CG22_combo_CG10-13_8_21_14_all_40_8, assembly GCA_002770795.1. Classification (GTDB taxonomy): domain Bacteria; phylum Pseudomonadota; class Gammaproteobacteria; order Enterobacterales; genus 21-14-all-40-8. Next base: position 1,155 of record PCTP01000095.1, read on the forward strand.
ATTAAAATATCTTTAAACATCACCCAATCACCAATCAAACTGTATATAGGATAGGTAAATGTGGCAGGTTGATTTTTTTCAAAGAAAAAATGCCCTACCCATGCAAAACCATAGCCTATAACAGGAAGCAACCAAAGCAAAGTCCAAAATTGATGATAAAAACTGTATCCCATGAGTAAAAGAACACAGCAAGAACCCATGAAATGAAGTCGTCGACAAGTTGTATTTTGATGTTGGCTCAAATAGAAAGGATAAAAATCAGAGAAGTTTTCATATTCTTTAGCCATGCTATCTACCCTACTCTGTTATTTTTGATTGATGTTGTAATGCGTTTGAGTTGGGAAGGCAAACTCTAACCCCGCGAGATTAAACTGCTTTAGGATCTCAAGATTCATTTCACTTTGTACTGTGGCATAGGATTCACCGCGTTGAATATAGTAGATAAACATCACATTTAAGGAAAAATCACCAAAAGCATTAAAAGAAATAATCGGCTCATCCGTGGTTCTTGGATTGGCTAAATTAATTTTTTTGAGTAACTCCATGGCCATTTCCATTTTGTCGGGAGTGGTATCGTAGGTTAATCCCAAGTTTAGAATCACCTTTCGAGTCGGTTCAAGAGATACGTTTTCAACAGGCGCATCCGCAAATTTCGCATTGGGAATGGTCACGATACGACCTTCCAAGGTTTTCAATCGTGTGCTTCTCACCCCTATTTCAATCACAGCACCATCGTAACCCGCGATTTTAATTCGATCTTTGATTTTAAAAGGTTTATCGGTAAAAATAGTAAAGCCACCAAATACATTGGAAATGGTATCTTTAGCCGCCATCGCCAAAGCTAAACCACCAATACCTAAACCAGCGATTAATGCGGCTACGTCATAACCCGCATTATTTAAACCAATAATAACCGCCATCACCCAGATAACCATTTTAATGCCCTTTCGTAAAACAGGTGCAAGTTGATCATCAAGATCGCTCTCTGATTTCTCAGTAAAAGGGATGACATATTGTTCATAAACCGCATCAAACAGGCGACTGAGTAACCAACCCACCAATAAAGCGATTATCACTTGATAAGCATGGCCTACAAAACTAAGTAGTTTTTCTGGTAGTGTTAAATAATTTATGGCTATCCAGATACCCATAACCACTACAAAAAATACCGCTGGTTCCTCAACCATATCCAGAATAATATCATCGAATTTAGACTTACTCTTTGATGTTACCAAACGACTAAACCTTGCAAATAGCCAATACATGACTTTGGCTAAAATCATTGACAACACAATAATAGAAAGAGCAATCATCCATTGCTTGATTGAGTTACCATAATAGGTTTGAGTGAGCATGTCTGACATTTTTTAACCTGTAATACTGAAAATTTGAACACTATATTTTGAGTAGATATGATAAAAGGTGTTAAGGTGAAACGCAATCTTTGATCATGCTATAGCCTCTGCAGATGAGTAGTGATAACCTGTCAGCTTATACTACTAGCTTATACTAAGGCTGATGGTTCAGCAGAAAGTTTAGTCACTGACTTGGTGCGGCCTTCAAGAACAAAACTCACTATTTTTCAGCCAGCTTGAGGTGAGACAAATTCATCTACCGAGAAAGGTTTGATCAGATTTTTTGCGCTCATATAAAAAAGTAAGATCATTTCTTTTTTGTTCTTTTCAAGATATTCATGCCAACTAAAAGACTCACTAAGAGTCGTGGTTTTTAAGCTTAAATCGCGACTAAATAAACTGGCTAATTTGGAGTGGCTCATATCTTCATCAAAATGTTGATCTAATATGAATGTAAACAGGCTCTATTCAATGAGTAAATGAAAATTTTACATCTTTATTTTAGAGTTTATTCAGAAATTGGAAATGAGTTGCAGGATCCATTCAGGGAAGTTCGCCATAGGATAGATTTTCATGAAAATAATGCAATAAAAAAATGAGCGCATTTTTTTATTAAAGATGACTTAAGATCACAAACATCGGGATTAACCATGCCTACTTTTACAAAGCAGGCATGGTATTCAAAAAGACTTAAACAGGCTCTGCTGCTAAATACAGCCAAGTTTCCAATACACTATCTGGATTCAGCGAAATTGACTCGATACCTTCATCCATTAACCATCGCGCAAAATCAGGATGATCGGATGGTCCTTGACCGCAAATACCCACATATTTACCCGCCTTTTGACAAGCCTGAATCGCCATGTGTAATAAGGCTTTCACAGCGGGATCTCTTTCATCAAATTTATCTGCAATCAACGAAGAGTCACGATCTAATCCCAAAGTTAACTGAGTTAAATCGTTTGAGCCGATGGAGAATCCGTCAAAATATTCTAAGAATTGATCGGCGAGCAATGCATTAGAAGGTAGCTCACACATCATAATGACCTTCAGATCATTTTTTCCGCGCTCTAAACCATTTTCAGCTAACAAATCAATAACACCTTTTGCTTCTTTTAAAGTTCTGACAAAAGGAATCATCACTTGTACATTGGTTAGACCCATTTCATCTCTTACATATTTTAAAGCGCGACATTCCAGGGCAAAGGCTTCTTTGAATTCTTCCGACAAATAACGAGAAGCACCGCGGTATCCTATCATGGGGTTCTCTTCTTCTGGTTCATAGAGAGTCCCACCAATCATATGGGCATATTCGTTTGATTTAAAATCTGACATTCTGACAATCACAGGATTGGGTGCAAAGGCTGCAGCCAATGTACTTACACCTTCCGCTATTTTTTTAACGTAAAATTCAACAGGGCTTTCATATCCCGCAATTTGTTCACTGATGGTTTGTTTTAAATCTTCATCTTCAAGGCTATCAAACTCTAAAAGTGCTTTGGGATGTACACCAATCATAACATTGATAATAAATTCCAGCCTCGCCAATCCAATACCCGCATTCGGCAATGCTTGAAACTTAAATGCACCATCAGGGTTTGCCACATTCATCATGATTTTGAAAGGTAATTTTGGCATATCATGCACTTCACTCTGGCTGAGAGTAAAGTCGAGCAAGCCGTCATAAACACGTCCAGTATCACCTTCTGAGCATGAGACGGTCACTTGAGATCCATCTTTAATCAGTGAGGTACCATGGCTGGTTCCAACGATAGCGGCAATCCCTAATTCACGCGCAATAATAGCTGCATGACAGGTTCTTCCACCGCGATTAGTCACGATGGCAGAGGCACGTTTCATGATAGGTTCCCAATCGGGATCGGTCATATCGGTAACCAGTACGTCCCCTTCTTTGACTTTGGACATTTCACTGATATCACTTAAAACTCTGACCGTCCCTTTGCCTATTCTTTGACCAATGGCTCGGCCTTCGACTAAAACTTTCCCTGTTTCTTTCAATTTATATTCTTCTAATACATTGGAATCGGTTCGACTTTGAACAGTTTCAGGTCTTGCTTGAACAATATAAAGTTCGCCATCGACACCATCTTTTGCCCATTCAATATCCATTGGACGTTGGTAATGTTTCTCGATGATCATTGCCTGAGCAGCGAGTTGTGTTATTTCAGCATCTGTCAGACTGAAGGTGACACGATCTTTGGGGTCAACATCAATAATTTCAACAGTTTTTCCATGGGACTTATCATCAGTATAAATCATTTTAATGGCTTTTCCGCCCAAGGTTCTGCGTAAAATAGCAGGTCGTTTGGCGGCTAAAGTGGGTTTATGGACATAAAACTCGTCTGGGTTCACCGCTCCCTGTACCACTGTTTCACCCAGTCCAAAGGCTGAAGTAATAAAGACAACATCTTCAAAACCTGATTCAGTATCCATTGAAAACATCACACCGCTGGAGGCGATATCACTGCGTACCATTTTTTGGATACCAGCAGAGAGTGCGACCCCCTCATGATCAAAGCCTTGATGAACACGGTAGGAAATAGCTCGGTCATTGAATAAAGAGGCAAAAACATCTTTAACCGCGATGAGAATATTATCAAAGCCACGGACATTTAAGAACGTTTCTTGTTGGCCAGCAAAAGACGCATCAGGTAAATCTTCTGCGGTCGCTGATGAGCGAACTGCCACAGCAAACTCGTCTTCAGAAGCGTCACCACGCATCTTGTTATATTCGGTGAGAATCGCTTGATGGAGTTCAGGCAATAACGGCGTATCCAAAATCCATTGACGGATCTTAGCGCCAGCAACGGCTAAGGCATCAACATCATCTACATCCAAAGCTTTTAATTCGGTGTAAATTCTATCGTTAAGCCCACTTTGTTCTAGAAAATCACGGAATGCGCTGGCTGTTGTTGCAAATCCACCCGGAACTTTAACACCCATCCCAGATAAATTGCTGATCATTTCACCCAGAGAGGCATTTTTACCACCTACTCTTTCAACGTCATTCATCCCTAACTCTTCATACCAAACAACGTACTCTTGCAAAATCCTACCCCTTAAATATCAATAAGTTAACTGGCAAATAAAAATACTTATGTCCGTTGAAACATTCCAATAAAAACCAATTGGTGTGAGAAAAATCTCAAAAATCATGTTTTTTTTCATGTAACTGTATCCAACTCCTACTATTTTAGCAAAATTGCTGAGACTGTGGTATCAAACAATCACTCTTTGAGACTGTTATTTTAACTCGGCTATTGATAAGATGACTTCCAACCGCAAAACATCAACATTATGAGGCTTTCATGGAAAGACATGTGTTTTATATCTCGGATAGAACGGGGATCAGTGCTGAGATTTTAGGCAGAGCCTTATTAAGTCAATTCGTTGAACAAGTAAAATTTATTGAAAAAACCATTCCCTTTATAGATACCGTTAAAAAAGCGGAGCAATTTCGTCAACTGATCGATGAAACCGCAGAAAAAAGCTCATTAAAACCTATTATCTTTGATACGGTGGTTTCTCCCGATATTCGAGCCATTATCAGGCAAAGTAGTGGCGTGGTTATGGACTTTTTTCAAACCTTTATTGGCCCCCTTGAAAAAGAACTCAACACAAAATCCTCCTTTAGTGTAGGGCGACAGCATTCTATAGACCGAGTGGGTCTTTATGATGGGCGGATCACCGCCGTTAACTTTGCCTTAAATAGCGATGATGGTGCTTCGATGAAATATTATGATGAAGCAGAAACTATTTTGCTGGGTGTCAGTCGTTGTGGCAAAACCCCCACCAGCCTCTATGCCGCCATGCAATTTGGCATCAAAGCCGCTAATTACCCATTTGTGGCTGAAGACATGCAAAATCTACAACTCCCTCCTGAACTTAAAAAAAATAAAAAGAAACTTTATGGATTGACGATTAACCCACCACGCTTGCATGAAATTCGTACAGAACGCCGCCCCAATAGCCAATATGCCTCATTAGAACAGTGCCGATTAGAAATCAGATTGGTGGAATCATTATATCGCAAAGAAAAAATTCCATTTCTCAATACCACTTCAAAATCCATAGAAGAAATTACCACACTGGTGCTGACGGCTTGTAATTTGGAAAGAAGATCCTTTTAACCTCATGAATACCCAAAGTATTATCGAGACACATATTGAAGTGAATGAGGATGATAGCAACC
>PCTP01000203.1:0-6718 GCA_002770795.1 Gammaproteobacteria bacterium CG22_combo_CG10-13_8_21_14_all_40_8
GGGCAATAAAAACTGCTTCTTTGCCCTTGTTTCAGCAGTTGGATAGGGCTGGAACAGTGTACACAAGGCTCATTTTTGCGCCCATACACCCGTAGTTGTTGCACAAAATATCCAGGTTTCCCCTCAATGTTATAAAAATCTTTTAAAGTGGTTCCGCCTTGTTCAATAGCAGCTGTTAAAACTTGTTGAATAATTGTGACTAATAACGCCGCTTGTTTTTTTGTGATTTGTTGACTCGGTGTCGCGGGATGCATACCCGCCAAGAACAAGGCTTCATTCGCATAAATATTACCAACGCCTACCACGATGGAGCTATCCATAATTTGTTGTTTAATTGAACGATTTCTTTTCATACAGCTTTTGTAGAAGGCTATCCCAGTAAAATCTTGGGAGAGTGGTTCAGGACCCAAGTGAGCGATTAGCTTGTGTTGCTCAAGAGGAAGTTCTGTCCAAATCATGGCGCCGAAGCGACGCGGATCTCGATATCTCAGGATTTTATCGTTGCTTAATTGGATATCAATATGGTCATGTTTCTGGACAGGATGTTCATCCTTACCGTCCAAGGATAATATTCTCAAACTTCCGCTCATACCCAAATGGATCATTAAGCTGCCATGAGAAAATTTTAAAATCAAATATTTGGCGCGACGAGTAACTTCCAGGATGGATTGCCCACAAAGATGTTTATGGAGTTCTGGATCAACAGGCCAACGCAATTTACCGTTGCGTACCACTAAATGGGTAACGGTTTGTTGGGTTAGATAAGGCTCAAGACCTCTTCGGGTTGTTTCAACTTCTGGTAGTTCGGGCATTGGTGATAGCCACCTTAAATAAACGAGTCGACTTAGTGATAGCTCAGCCATTGAGGAACAAGCTGCTGTAGTTGTTGTTGGTTGAGTTTAAATGGCTGGATGGAGTCTGAATCGATCAAAAGCCAATAGGTTGGAAGCTGATAAATTTGATAAGACTTTAGTTGATTCATCGCTGTCCATTGGATTGAGATCTGGGGTGGAAATAACGGCTTTGGTTCTACTGAATGTGGAATTGAAGTTGCCGGCAATGGTTGCCAAATAAGATTTTGCCAATTTTGAATTAAGTTTTGTAATTGTGCAGGATGTGGAAAATCTTGCAGATGATCAAATGACAAAGAAAAATGATTCACCTGTAAATGCTTAATCCCCAGCTGTTGAGAAAGACTGTTGAGTGCAACAGTGGAGAGGGGTGTATCTTGAATAACCGATGATCTTTGCATATTTTTTGAAGCAACGGAGATCAATATCACCATAAAGGCAATTGCTACAATGACTACATTTAGCCAGTGACGATAACGCATGAAGGATACACTAAAGGACATGTAGGCCAAATATTAGGGGTTATTGCTGTGAATATCAAGCGCTTAAATCACCGACATGCTGGCTTTCGCCCAAGCGATAGATTCGGTGTAAGCAAGATTGAGTTGAGTGCCAGAGATATGTTTATCCATGAGTATATCCCATTCGCCATTTTCAAAAGCTTTTACAATCCTTAGCACCGCACCAGCCTCGCCTTCATAAGCCAGAATACTTTGTACGATGTCATCTGAGAGTGGAAGCTGCTTCAACACCTCATCAAGAGGCTGTCCCAATAAGGTATCTAGGCCACTAAAGAGCCCGACAATAAAATAGCTGTCACTCTGAGGGCGTTGTGAATAACGTGAATAACGTTCACAAGTTCCTGCTCGGACAAGAAATTTATTCATCACCTCAGGTGGTCGGTCTGCATTGCTGGCAAGACTAATAATCATTGCCCAACTTCGTATCTGCTTAAAACCCAATAAAATAACGGCTTGAGAAAGTGATTGGACTTCTTTGGGCATGGAAAAAGCTGCCGAGTTAATGACCCTGAGAAGTTTATAAGTTAATGCAGGATCTTGGCCGATAATCTCTGCAATACTCTCTGCATTGGCATTTTCTTGCTGCAAGGCTTTCAATAAATTTAACACCACATGAGCGCTACTTTCAATGGCTTTGCCTTTGATGATTTGTGGGCGATCCAAAAAATAGCCCTGAAAATAATGAAAACCTAAGTTTTTACAAAACTCATATTCTTTTTTGGTTTCAATTTTTTCCGCTAAAAGTTCCAAATTGGGATATTTTTTTAATTCAATCACATGCGCCTTAAGTTGCTTTGGCGTGAGTTGCAGAATATCAATTTTAATAAATTGCACCAAAGACAGCAGTGGGCGATATTGTTCGGAGAGAATGAAGTCGTCCAAAGCAAATCGATAGCCAAGCTTTAATTGTTTTTTGACCTCACGGATCAGTCGCTCATCAATTTCGACATCTTCAAGTATTTCGAGGACCACACGCTCTTTAGGTAAGGGTAACTCTTGTCTTGATAACAATAAAGATCGCGTTAAATTAATAAAAGCAGGCACTTTCTCTGAGGAGTTATCATCTCTAAATCCTGTATAGGCGTTAAGTAACACCCGACAAGTTGCTTGATCTCCATCCAGGATAACGGCTTGATTATCATCACTATTCCGAAATAATAACTCATAAGCAAACACTTCTAAATCACGATTAAAGATAGGTTGGCGAGCCATTAATATGTCAGGAATGATGGGTGACGTAGGAGCCGTCATAAATCTCTCAAAAATAACCGTCCAAGATACTATTAAGCGTAGTTATAAATGGAGGATTTGCAAAGATAATAAGAAAAGTGTTTACCCCGTTATTTTAGTATCTATCTGTCAGCACTTTTCGCGTACGCAGATTCAATTAAAAAGACCGATCATTCTCGTCTGGATCTCATCATTATGGGTGATGGCCTATTGTCAAAAGGACCGACGATTCAGCAGGTACTGGTCGAGAGAATACATTTTTTTTGAGCTAACATGAAACAACATGAACCGGTAAAAATAAAAAAAGCCCTACCATTAGGATGATAGGGCTTTTTTGTAACATAACGAGTTTCTATGAAACGATCATGCAATTAAGCCGCACTACATCATGCCGCCCATTCCACCCATTCCACCCATACCGCCCATATCTGGACCAGCATCTTTCTTAGGTAGATCAGTGATCATGGCTTCTGTGGTAATCATCAAACCAGCAACAGATGCTGCATGTTGTAATGCAACGCGGGTTACTTTAGTTGGATCAAGGATCCCCATTTCAAGCATATCGCCAAATACACCATTGGCAGCGTTGTAACCGAAGTTACCTTCACCCTGCTTTACTTTCTCAACGATCACTGAAGCTTCTTCGCCGGCATTGGTGACAATTTGACGAAGTGGAGCTTCCATCGCACGTAAGGCAATTTTGATACCGACGTTTTGATCTTCGTTATCGCCTTTAACCAAAGCCACTTTGTTTAATACACGAATCAACGCAACACCACCACCAGCAACAACACCTTCTTCTACTGCTGCACGAGTTGCATGAAGCGCATCTTCTACGCGGGCTTTTTTCTCTTTCATTTCAACTTCAGTGGTTGCGCCCACTTTAATTACAGCAACACCGCCTGACAATTTTGCCATACGCTCTTGAAGTTTTTCTTTATCATAATCAGAAGATGTATCTTCAATTTGACGACGAATCAAAGCAACACGCGCTTCAATTTTAGCTGCATCACCGGAACCATCAATGATGGTGGTGCTATCTTTGTTAGAAACAACGCGTTTAGCACTTCCTAAAAGACTCAACTCAGCAGTTTCTAAAGAAAGACCCACCTCTTCAGAAATCACCGTTGCACCAGTCAATACGGCTAAGTCTTCTAACATTGCTTTACGACGATCGCCAAAACCTGGTGCTTTAACGGCGGCTACTTTCACGATTCCACGCATGTTGTTAACCACTAAAGTGGCCAAGGCTTCGCCTTCAACATCTTCAGCCACTACAAATAATGCACGACCAGATTTAGCCACACCTTCTAATATAGGCAATAATTCACGAATATTGGTGATTTTCTTGTCGATAAGAAGAATGAATGGAGAATCCATTTCAACTGACATGCTGTCTTGGTTGTTGATAAAGTAAGGTGACAAATAGCCACGGTCAAACTCCATACCTTCAACAATATCAAGTGCATTTTCTAAACCAGTGCCTTCTTCAACAGTGATAACACCCTCTTTACCCACTTTTGACATGGCTTCAGCAATGATGCGACCCACACTTTCATCAGAATTAGCAGAGATAGTACCTACTTGTGAAATTGATTTGTCATCACGGCAAGGTGTAGACAAGGCTTTCAATTCTTCTACAGCCACGACAACCGCTTTATCAATACCTCTTTTTAAATCCATTGGATTCATGCCAGCGGCAACTGATTTTAAGCCTTCGTTAACAATCGCTTGAGCTAAAACTGTTGCAGTTGTAGTACCGTCACCAGCGGCGTCTGAGGTTTGAGAAGCAACTTCCTTCACCATTTGTGCGCCCATATTTTCGAATTTATCTTCTAATTCGATTTCTTTGGCCACAGAAACACCATCTTTAGTGATGGTTGGAGCGCCATAACTTTTGTCTAATACTACGTTACGACCTTTAGGGCCTAATGTTACTTTTACAGCATTGGCTAAAATGTCAACGCCTCGAGCCATACGAGTTCTTGCGTCATCACCAAAACGTACGTCTTTTGCACCCATGAGAATTCCTCTTTAATCAATCTGTTTATCTAACTAAAACTTTTAAGCCAGTGATTTTTCACGGCTTATTAACTTTTTTTTAACTTTACTCAACAATCGCCATGATGTCATCTTCACGCATGACCAACAATTCTTCATGATCGATTTTGACTTCAGTGCCAGAGTATTTACCAAAAATAATTTGATCGCCAACCTTTACATCTAGGCGACGAACTTCACCGTTATCTAAAATTTTGCCATTACCAACGGCGATCACTTCACCTCGGCTGGGTTTTTCAGCAGCACTGCCAGGAAGTACGATACCGCCTGGAGATGTTTTCTCTTCTTCCAAACGTCGAATAACGACTCGATCATGTAATGGACGTAAGCTCATTGATTTTCTCCTAACTTGCATTCAGATTTCAGTAAATTAACGCTGACGGTTCATGACCGCAGGTGATAGCTATATTGGGGGGGAGATCAACAACTTCAAGGGCTGAATCAAAAAAATTTTTTACTTTATGGGGCTTTTAATCATGCTTTTCAGCGTTTTGTTTAAAGAATGCTCGAAGCTGACCTAAAAACCGAGCATCATGAGTGTCTCTATACTGGGACGCCAACCAAAATGATCCAATTTAACACGACAATGGCTGATTAAAACCCCTTCTTTTTGCAATAATTCGGATTGAGCTATAGCTTGTTTCGTTCCTTTAGCAAAGGCTAGCAGTCCAGAACTTCTCAACACTCGATGCCAAGGTAATGATAATTCTGCATCTGCTTCCCGCAAAACCTTTCCCACCAAGCGGGCTCGTCCCGGCAATCCAGCTAAATCGGCAATTTGTCCATAGCTTGCTACTTTGCCCATCGGAATATGCCGGATGGTTTTCATGATACGGTCGGTTTTGCTTAGTTTATGCGTCACCTATAGTCCTGTTATACCCTACCCGTTCTACTTTACTCTTTATCTTCAGCGTTTTTTCGAATTTCGGGCTTGGCTAGAATTTCAATATAGAATGATGTTTGCTCCAACTTTTCAACTTCATCAATCTTTTTATTGATTTCATGTTTAGATGCATCAAACATTCTGGCAACTTGGATCTTGGGCTGTACTAAACTAAAGCTCTTTTTCATAATGACTTTTCAGCCTCCAAATAGGATAAGAAGCCGATTATACGTTCTATGAGGTTAAGTAGCGATAGGCTTCTGCTATAAGATCGACACCTATCAAGCGAGAAACGCCCTTCTTTTTCAACTGCTTGCCCATCATGCACCATCATCTTTATCTACAAAATATTATTAATTACGAATACTCAAAAAGTTTATTGATTATGCTATTTATTTTATGACGCTCCTTTGAGAACAATGAGTTGACAGAAAATTGACCTTTCATCACCATTGATTTAGGATGACGGCTGATGTCTTCGATCAATCGAATCGATAATAGATATACGCGTGCTTCCTATCTAATCGTACAACAGAGCAAATTTCTTATGAGTTCAATTGAAATGGTATTAACCGCCTTACGACGTGTCATTCGTGCCACTGATTTGCACTCACGTTATTTGTCAAAAACTTCAGGTTTAACAACGCCACAACTTATTGTGTTAAAAACCATTTCAGATAAAAATCAGATCACCATTGGCGAACTAGCCAAAGAAATCAGTTTGAGTCAGGCCACGGTTACGACAATTATTGATCGGATGGAAAAGAAACAGCTGGTGCAAAGAGAGCGCTCTACGGATGATAAACGAAAAGTTTATGTGGTTTTGACAGAACAAGGTCAGCAAATGTTAGAACATTCTCCAACCCCATTACAGGATAATTTTATCCTTCAGTTTCAAGCATTAGAAAACTGGGAACAAAATATGATTATCGCTTCACTGCAACGTGTTGCACACATGATGGATGCGGGGGATATTGATGCCTCGCCCGTACTGGATGTCGGTCCATTAGATAGACTTCCTGATGCCAATCTATAGTTTGCTGCATTCAATTATCTCGACTGATTCAGCCTGAATCACTGCGCTTTCAAGATAGTCAGCATTCGACGTAACGGTTCAGCTGCACCCCACAATAATTGATCGCCCACAGTAAACGCAGAGAGATAATTTTTAC
>PCTP01000203.1:6739-13290 GCA_002770795.1 Gammaproteobacteria bacterium CG22_combo_CG10-13_8_21_14_all_40_8
ACGTCCCACTGGAACGGACAAACTTCCCGTTACTTTGGCAGGCGTTAATTCGGTAAGGGACTGGTCACGTTCATTTTCGATCACTTTAACCCATGGGTTCGCTTCAGCTAATATTGATTGAATATCAGCCATTGGCACATCCTGTTTTAGTTTAATCGTCAATGCCTGACTGTGACAACGCATGGCTCCCACTCGAACACATAAACCATCAATAGCCACTGGCTGTCGATCTATGCCGAGAATTTTATTAGTCTCTGCCTGTCCTTTCCATTCTTCTCGACTTTGCCCATTATCCATCTGACTATCAATATAGGGTAGCAAACTACCCGCCAATGGGGCTCCAAATTTTGCCGTTGGAAATTTATCGCCACGCATTGTGGCAGCAACCTGACGATCAATCTCAAGAATTGCAGAGGCCGGATCAGCCAATTTGTCAGCAACACTGGCGTGAATAGTGCCCATTTGTGCAATTAACTCACGCATATGCTGCGCTCCCGAACCACTAGCCGCCTGATAAGTCATTGCTGACACCCATTCAACTAAATTGGCTTTGAATAAACCGCCAATGGCCATTAACATCAGGCTAACCGTACAGTTACCGCCAATAAAGTTTTTGATGCCGGCATTCAAACCTGTTTTCAGTACACTCAAATTAACTGGATCTAGAGCGATCAAGGCATCAGCTTCCATTCGCAAACCTGACGCAGCGTCTACCCAGTAACCTTGCCAACCACTTTGGCGTAAAGGAGAGAACACTTTGCTGGTGTAATCACTTCCCTGACAAGTGACGATGACGTCCATGGCACGAAGTTCTTCTAGGGATAAGGCGTCTTTTAATACATCCGTCGATTGACCCATTTCAGGGGCAGCTCCCCCAACATTTGAGGTTGAAAAAAAGTGAGCCGTTATATCTTTAAAATCATTTTCTTCAATCATTCTGGCCATTAATACCGACCCTACCATTCCACGCCATCCAACAAATCCTACTTGCATGATTACTTTTCTCCCAATCATTCAATCAATTAAAAATGCTATAAAAAAATTCTACAATCACTCGGTTTTAGGATCACTCGCCAGTATCACTGTTTTTTTTGCTTGTTTGTCGTCACTTGTAGCTCGAACAGAGAGCGTACCGATCATCTTAGCCTTAAAGGAAGCGAAATTAATCACAACTAAACCCGCCAGTATACCGGGCAGTCCTTCATAAACGGCCGACTGCAATCCAAAATAACGCCAAATTAATGCCACAAATAAACCAACGAACACTGCAATGATACTCGACTGTTGGCTAGGCCTACCGCCAAGGGTCTGGGTGATAAGTAGTGGCGCAAAGGCACTAGCAAGACCCGACCACGACATAATAACGAGACTAAATACTGTTTGACGATTTAGCAACGCCCATGTTAATGCGGCAACAGTGATCATCACCGTTGTCAGTTTAATCAATCTCGTTTTTTCTATTTGCTGGGGTAATAAATCATGGGTAATTGCAGCGGAACAGCTTAACACCAGCGAATCAGCGGTGGACATGGTCGCAGCAAAAATTCCTGCCAACATCAAGCCAACAAGTACAGGCGGCATAAGATGTTGTGCCATCATTGGCAGTGCTAATTCTGCGTCAAAATTCCCGGTATCAGGCAGATAGACTCTGGATAATAACCCAACCCCAGTCGCCATCAGATAAAATGCCAGAAACCAAAGATAATACCAAACTCGTGCATGACGCATTTTACTATCATCAGCCAACGTCATAAATCGAACCATCACATGAGGCTGTCCGATCACCGATAATCCTGCAAACATCCAGCTCACGGCAAATAACAAGCTGCCAGCAATCCCAGGTATGACCAGATTTTTAGGGAACCAATTCATAAAGCCATCAACTGCGCGCAATTGAATCAAGGCTTGAGAAACCCCACCTAAAGACTCTGTCGCAATGACCAACAATAACCCCATGGCCATTATCATGACGATTGATTGCGCCGCATCCGTCCACATGGATGCGCGTATGCCACCAGCATAACAGTAGACGGTGACCAAAGTTGCTCCTAACCCCGCACCGGTCCAAGTTGGCCAGCCTAGAAGCACATTCAATGCTTTACTACCTGCAACCAATTGTGCGCTAGCATAAGCCAATAAAAAGAGAAGTGATACTGCTCCAATAACACGTTGTAACGCATCATTTTTACCACCATACCATTGACTCAGTACACCAGCATAGCTGACTTCACCGACTCTTTCAGCGGCAGCTTTCAAGCGTGCATGAACAAACAATGAGGCCAAAAAATCACCAGTTATCCAGCCCATCATTAGCCAAATAGAAGCAAGCCCTGTGACATAGGTATAACCAATCACCCCGATAAACATATAACCGCTATTATTGGTGGCGACTGCAGAGAGTCCAACCAACCAAGGTTTGATGCTACTGCTCGCTAGATAATAATCTTCCTTGTTATTTTTGCTGTAACGAGCAGAAGAAATACCAATAAGTGTAAACACCAACATAAAAAAAATAAAAGATCCCAGCATAGTAAAACGATGACCTATAAATTGAATGAAAAGGATGGCATGCAAAGAGTCAATTGATTATTTGCTCTCTATGATGCAAGAGAGATCGCTCGACCATGATGGTGAACCTCCACGAGGCAGTGGTGTAAACTTTTGATCGCTAACTCATAGTCTGCTTCATTGATAACAAATTGCATATCCACTTGACGCATAGTCTGATGCAACGCCAGTACATAGATTTCATTTTCTGCCAATGCTGCAACTGTTTTGGCAAGAATACCAGGGACTTGCATGTCACTTCCTATCGCAGAAACAATGGCGACTTTTCGATGGCGTATTTCAGCTTCTGGAAATTTTTCTTCGAGTGAGGTAATAATCCGTTTAATGGTTTTTAAATTGGTTGAAAGATAATGAGTAATCGTATTGGCATTAATATCTTTGGCAACGATACGCCCTTTAAAACGCTGAATGATGGCCAGTACATTTTGATCGTATAAATCAATATTGCTTGCCATATCCTGATCAAAGAACTCGAGTGCATAAACCCCAGTACAACCCGCAATAATTTCGACGCAAGGCTCATCACTCACGTAATCACCGGTTATCAGCGTTCCTCGGTGTTCAGGTTCAAAAGTATTTTTCACCCTCAACGGTATATTGTTTTGGCGCAATCCTTTAGCCGCTTTGGGATGAATCGCCTCCATTCCTAAATTTGCCAATTGATCCGCAACATCATAATTGGTTCGCCCAATGGGAACAGCGTTATGTTCACCAACCAGGCGCGGATCCGCGCTACTTAAATGAAACTCTTTATGAATGATAGCTTCTCTGGCACCCGTCAATACAGCAATCCGACTAAAGGTCATTTCGCTGTACCCACGACCAAAAGAGGCAAATAACCCTGCGCTTGTATGCGCATAACCTGTCACAATAGGTAACTGTCGACTTAAATCAAGATGTCTAAAAGCTTGTTCAATGCGTTGATCTAAAGGAACATGTGTTTCGGTTCTCCAGCCGGTTAGATCAACAAAGCAAGCGTTTACGCCATCGCGTTGTAATAGGCTCGCCATATTCCATGCACTATGAACTTCACCGATACTCACCAACATTTCTCTGACTGTGGCTAAATGAATATCTAATGCAAAATGCCCATGCTGACAGAGTCGGGTTAGATCAGATAAACATTGTTCAGCACTATCCAAGCGCTCACCAATAAAGTCATTTGCCTTTGCGAGTGCGGCTTCTTCCTTAAATAAAGATCGATTAATTTTGAAAACGTATTTTTTTAAACCTTTGATCGCTTGATGCCAACTATCATCATCGACACCATTGGCAAATCGCGCAAAAATGCCGGGATTTCCGGTTTTTTTTTGTTCCAATAATTTATCTGTAATTCCAGAGTACGCCGATACAACAAAAACTCGTTGATAGGGTGCTTCACTAGAGCAAGTGTCAAAGACTATATTCTCTTTAACTGCTTGATAATTAGCCATTGAAGTGCCGCCAATTTTTTCAACACTATGTAATTTCATGGTTCCCTTTTTGTATTTTATGGATATAATTTAATACAAGTTTTATTTTTAATAAATTCAAACTAAACACATTATTTTTAAAATATTTACTCTGCACAACCAACACAAAGTCGAGTGACTGGTACAGCTTTTAATCTTTTAAATGGAATTTCACAACCACATTCACCGCAATATCCTGCGTCTTCACTTGCCAGCCATTCTAAATTTCGTTTTAGTCGTATTAACGACTTTCCGGTGTTGCTATTCACCATAGATTCAACCGATATAGGGGGCATCGTATGATTGGTTGAATCAGACTGCGCTGTTTGATTGTCAGCCTCGTTGATAAGGGATTCCAACTCAGAAATACGCTGACGAATGAATGTTTTTAGTTGTTTAATTTCATCACTATTCATTGTTAAAGTTACTCACTACTGGTATCACAGGTTCAATTTTTTCTCTGGTACAAATAAATTCAGGTCGCGGAGAACGTTCGCAAAATGGAGCAACAACTTGATTAGCCATGCTGTTATAAACCAAAAAAATATTTGACCTTGGAAAAGGGGTTATATTGCTATTGGAACCATGCATAACATTGCAATCAAATATGATGACACTACCAGGCTTGCTGGTTGCTGTCACAATCCCACCTTCTTCTACAAGCTGAGTCAAACTTTGATCCGTTGGAACACCATATTCCTGATTTTTTAAAGAAGATTTAAAATGCTCTTCTGGCGTTTCTCCTTCACACACGACAAAAGAGCGATGCGATCCAGGTATAAGCATGAGTGGGCCGTTAAACGAATAATTTTCAGTCAAAGTGATTGACATACTTAATGCACGCATCCGTGGCATACCATCTTCAACATGCCAAGTCTCAAAATCCGAATGCCAATAAAAGTTCTTTCCTCGAAAACCAAGTTTGTAATTCAAACGAGATTGATGGATATAAACCTTGTCTCCCAGTAAATATTCAGCCAAACTTGCCAACCGCTTATCCGTAGCCAATTTTTTAAAAACTGCACTGGATTCATGAATTTTAAATATGGAGCGAACTTCTCCACTGCCAGGTTCAAGAATCACTTCTCCTGAATGCTTGTCTTTACTATTCTGCCTCAAAAATGTTGATTCAGCTTGTAATGCCTCAATATCAGATTGACTAAAAATGTCCTCTAAAACAATAAAACCATTTTCTTGGTACTGTTGTATTTTTTCTTGTTCTATCGGGCAATTATTTTTGTCCGTCGAATACACAACCGGATCTTGTCTTTCTAAAAAAATTGAAGGCTGACCGTTTCTCGACGGATAATAATCTTCTGCTTGCTGGGAATTTTGTTGTTTCATTTTAAAACTCATTTTTACTAGTCTGTTATCATTTCTTCTAGAAGCTCGTAGGCACCATCTGCGTTATGCACTTCTTTTCCAGTCACTGGAGGATTGAAAACACAGGCTAATTTTAATTCTTTAAAAGCACGCAATATATGTGGATCATGCTTATCCAGATTATAAAGTGTACCCGGTGTTATCGAATATTTCTTACCGTCTTCAAGTGTTTCAATTTCACCCTCTCCTGAAATACAATACACCGATTCAAAATGGTTTTGGTAATGCATTCTAAAGTCAGAACCTGCATAGATAGTGGTAATATGAAATGAAAATCCCATCTTGTCATCTTTCAGTAATAAACGAGTGCTTTCCCAATTTCCATCGGGTGAAACTACTCGGCGTATGGTTTTTTCTTCATTTTGCAATTGTCTAACGATCATTTATTTCATCCTCATTTTTGAACTTGATTTTATACTTTAGCTTTATTTACGATGAATGTTGGTTCACTATTATCAACAACTGTTCATCGACACTCTATTTGATGCTTACTCTCAACGCTAAACGGAACATTAACCCGCCTTTTTGGTTGGATTGAACAAATCAACAATCTGCGGTATTGATGTTTCTTTTTCACAAACCTGTTTCACAGCCTGCTCCACAATATCCAATCCTTTCTTAAGGTTCTCATCTGAAATTGTTAACGAACATAAAAATTTCACCACTTGATCATCCGCGCCACTGGTTTCAATTAACAATCCTTGTTTAAATGCCAGTCGAGTTATCGCATTGGCTAATTCGCCATTTACACAACAAATTCCCCGCATCATGCCGCGTCCCCGAGTCGAGAAATTACCCTGTCCATATTTTTCAATAATCGTATCCAAACGCTTCGACATATAATCACCTTTACGTTTGATTTCATTGGCGAAGTTATTATCAGACCAATAATTATCAATCGCTGATTTCGCAGTAACAAAGGCAAGATTGTTACCTCTGAACGTTCCGTTATGCTCACCCGGCTTCCAACGATCCAACTCGGGTCGGAAAAGCACCACAGCCATTGGTAAACCATAACCACTGAGTGATTTAGACAAAGTTACAATGTCTGGCTTGATTCCAGACTCTTCGAAACTGAAGAAACTGCCAGTTCGACCACAACCCGTTTGAATATCATCAACGATCAACAATACATCATGCTTGCGACAT
>PCTP01000263.1:0-67 GCA_002770795.1 Gammaproteobacteria bacterium CG22_combo_CG10-13_8_21_14_all_40_8
ATCGACATTACCGAGTATGGTATTATTCCGGACATCATGATCGAAAAGACCGACCCGGAACCGGCGG
>PCTP01000263.1:122-636 GCA_002770795.1 Gammaproteobacteria bacterium CG22_combo_CG10-13_8_21_14_all_40_8
TCCCGCTATTCGCCTCAAGCTCTCAGACGTAACCAAACTCCTGCAGGATCAGGGTATCGTGGTGGACAACGGGCATGATCCCCTCCTGCGGTTCGCGCAATCGACGATCAAAAACATCCGCGTGGCCAATAAAAAGGTCACGCTGGAAAAAGCGCGCGAACTGGCCGCGAACATTCAATATGAGTCAACTCCATTAAATCGTTAACCTGGAAACGTGAGGGACCCTAGACGTGAACATCGTTCATATCGATCTTGAAAAAGGCACGGTTCAAAGCGATTACCACGTTTGGCAAATCGTTTCGAACAACGACAATAAATTCCTTCTTCTTCAGCGGGAGGAAAAAGGCCGGTTTCTCGCGGCAGAAGCCGACGTGAAAAAGAAACACCTGTGGGAGGTCAAGGAAATCTCCTATCGGGGACCGGCCGGGGAGACGTTTTTCTACGACGAGGAAGCGGGAATCCTGAAAGTCTGAGGGAGGTTATCCTTCGGGGAGAACGGATCAATACAATTTCA
>PCTP01000263.1:686-6408 GCA_002770795.1 Gammaproteobacteria bacterium CG22_combo_CG10-13_8_21_14_all_40_8
TGTAAATCTGGATATTCAGCAACTAAAAATAATCGCTCAACAGGACATGATTGCTGGAGAAGTCCATATCAATGCCAATGCGTTCAGTTTTGAAGGTATCATTCAATCACAAAAACTTGGCCAATATGATATAGATGTCAATATGTTGGGATTAGATGGTAACAAACCACTACAACTTTCCATTAAATCGGGAACGCAATTTTTTAACCTGCATTATCCTTGGTCAAAACAACAAAATGACCCCAATATATCTCTTGATTTTTTGTTGGCTGATAATTTAATCAGCTTGATCAATAAACAGTGGCTTCAACGGCAATTTCCCGGTTTACAAATGGATAACCCCAGTATTGCGGGTTTTTTTGAAATAGCATGGCAATCTTGGCCACAAGATCTGTCACAGTTATTAGAAATGGCAACGAAAAATCCCATCGGTAAATTTGAGTTGGATTTTGATCGGCTTGAGTTTATGAATTACCTTTTGAAAAAAAACCATATCCAATTTGAAATCCAACAAAAAAACAACGACTTAGTTATCATAAACACCACATTCAAAAATAATTTAGCCTTTGTGCTACCGCTCAACACTTTGCTAAATCAACAAACATCTTCGCAAAATGTGCCTAAATTCGCGGAGAAAATGCAGATAAAACTACCCAGTAAAACGCCCATTGTTGTTGAATTATCACCCCCCCAGCTCGTTTTGCAGTCTCCCATTAAAATCCATGCAAGCTACGCATCTCAGCAATTATATCTATTGATACAAACTCTAAAATTAAATTTAGAGACTTTGCAAATACAGATGAAATCCCAACTTGACGCAACTTTAAGTCCTCAAATGATGAAGGGCTTGCCTCAATTAAACCATGTCCCAGATTTTACCCTGAAGACTTTAGTAGAGTTAAATTTCTCGCCTGGGTTAACCGTTAATATGAAATTCATGAATACTTTAATTCAGGTAAAAAATCACGCATGGCAGAATTTAATCCAAACAGAGGATCTACAGTTCACCTTGGCGCCTTTCAATCTGGATATAAATCCAAACCAACTTGATTTCAATCAGTTATTAGAGCATCTCATCTTGCAAGGAGAAATTAAAGGTCAACTCCTTTTGGATAAAATCAGAGGAAAAATATCCTCACATTGGCAATTACTCAATGGCAAACTTCGTGCTTCGACTGAGCTTGAAAATCATTCCGATAAAATACTAATGTCCCTCAACTCAACTTTAGCAGCTTTCTTCGACACCACTCAACCAACAAGCGCTATGAACATCCAAACCAATGCTTTTGCTCAAGCAATCTCTGTTAGCCTCAGCTCTGAACAAATCCAGTTAACAAATTGGCCCATTCCCAGAAGTCTCATTAAAAATCTTGAGATATCTCAAGGCACTATGGACTTTAATCTCAGCGCAAACCTGACGCTGCAGGAAATGACTTTAGATAATATACTTAAAAAGTATTCAACACTTATCTCTAAAGACTCAACCATCAACATTCAAAAAATGAAACTCCGTTATGAAAAATTCAAAAGTGAAAATATCTCACTTAGGCTTAGCTTAGATAACAATGGTCTGATTGTCAGTCATCTGGTTCATGCCAGTCTATCCACGGCATCTGGATTATCTACAGAAATTTTAGAGTCGATTTTAAATCAAATCACCATAGCCCCTGAAAGAATTGGTGACATCAATGTCAAACTCAATATTTTTGGAGGACAACTGAGTATCACGCATCAAAAATATGATAGTCAGCACCCCTTGCAAATTGTAAAAATTCATCTTGAGCACCTTGATTTACAACAGCTATTCGCTTGGTTAGACATAGAGGGATTATCCGTAACAGGCTCGCTGGCAGGAGATATTCCTCTCACCATTACTCAAACGGGTTATAGCATTTTTAATGCCCAACTCAACGCTATTCAAGATGGAACGTTAGTTTATCAACCCCGCTCTGCCCCTAAAGATATGACACAACAAAATATTGCGCTACAAGCACTACAAAATTTCCATTATCGTCAATTGAATTTGACTTTAAATTATTCCGAACAGGGAGATTACCAAATTTCCTCACGAATTTTAGGCGCCAACCCTGAGCTTTATAATGGCTATCCTGTGGCATTAAACCCAACCTTGAAAGGTCATTTACCCAATCTATTTTGGGCTTTATTTGTATCAGGAAAATTTGAGGATGACTTAGTTCAAAAAATACATCTCAATTCCAAGAAAAAACCTTAAGCAATTGACTTTTGTTCACCTTGGGTTCATCTTAACCCTGTATATTCGGTTTATACTCGCGTCCAAAGAGGAAAAAATTTTATGAAATTTGCATCTGGCTTCATATTGATTCTCCTGCTCAGCGGTTGCAATCCAACCATCCGCGTGCAGGTACCAGATAAACCCATGGAAATTAATTTGAATATAACCATTGATCATAGAATTCGTATCGAGGTCGAAAAAGAACTCGATAATCTTCTCGACAAAGACAGCGGCTTATTTTAAGGGGCTCCCATCATGATTAAGACCATCACACACCGATTTATCTCTCTTTTTCTGGCCCTCTTTGTGGGCATAGCTTTCGCTGCCGATCTCACCCAAGCAAAAACATCTGGTCTCGTTGGCGAACAAGCCAATGGTTATTTGGGATTAGTCTCTCAAGCACCTGATGATGTTGTCGCCCTCATACAGGAAGTGAATGCTAAACGTAAGCAAATCTATATAGATCTTGCAAAAGATAAACAAGTACCTTTAACTGAAATAGAAAAAGTTGCGGGAAGTAGAAATATGGAAAAAACCGCTGTTGGCCTATATATCAAAGAAGGCGCTAGTTGGCATAAGAAATAAATCTAAATAAAATGATGAAGCATTTAAAGCGAATGCTTCATCACTACTAATTTTTCTTCCCCTATTTTTCTGGAGAGTAAAACCGACCATCCCAGTTTGCTATAGTAGGCTTTTTGCTGGTACGTAGATAAATAAATTTCTGGATAACCTAGGCGTTTTGCTCTATTTACCACAAAGTTGACCAATGCACGCCCTATACCTTGATCTCTATAAGGCGGATGTACATAGAGATTGGTTAACCACAAAAGATCAATGTCTTCAGCATTTTTATGTTGTAGAACTAAGGCTGCAGAACCCATCAATTCAGTACCATGAGCCACAAACATAAAGGGTAGTTCATCATTTAATAGATAGCTTTCCAGACGGTTATCTAGAGGGTTATTTTGTTGTAGTTGTCCCCAATGTCGTTGATGCCATTGAGATAATTGCTTCTCAAAATAAGCGCAGCTGCTCAACTCAGATATTCTATATTCCAAATCAAAGGCCTTAAATTGCTTGAATTAAAATTTTGGCAATTTGCTGAGTATTTTGTTCAGCATAGTCTAAACCTTTTTGTAAATTCTCCGTATCAAGTTGCGCCAATTCCCAAGCACAAGGAGCAATGGCATTTAAATAATTATAATCTTTTTCAAAAAGAGAACTGGCTCCACGGGATGCAATATGCAAACAAGCACTTAATACAGCCCTATCTTCACTGGCTTTTTCTGGATGGTGTTGGTTTCTCACAGGTTCCCATAAGGTTTGCGGTAAATTCCAGTCTTTGAGCAGGTGAGAGCCACAGTCCGATAAATAAAACCCAAGCTGATTGAATTGTTTCTCCCAAGGAGAAAGCTCATTAGATTGCGAAAATAGTTTCTGTGTCATCTCAGGTTCTTGTTCTGCTAACACGAGAAGCCCAATATTATGTAATATCCCAAAGACAAAGGCTGATTCGGCATTTTTCTGATGAAGCTGTTCTAATAAGTTTCTGGCAATTAAACCTGTGGCAATACTTTGCTGCCAAAATTGATTCATATCGATCTGCGTATTTTTTAATTGGCGAAATGCATTCACTGAAGATGTGGCCAAGGCCAAATTGAAAATTTCATTGGTTCCCACCAATGTGACAGCTTTTGAGACGGTTTCAATTTGTGCAGGGAAATTATAAAAAGAGCTGTTCGCTAAGCGCAATAACCTTGCCGTTAATGCCGGATCAAGCGCAATCAAATCAGCCATTTCTTGAGCACTACTGCTATCTGAATAAATCAAATTTTGTAACTTGATAGCAATTCCTGGTAAGGTAAAAAGTTGGCTCGCCGCCATTGTTAAATTTGTTAATAACACCATGAAATTATTTCCAATTATCTCTCATTACTAGTTAAGCATAGCAAGTTTCTCAAATAGTGCTCGGCAAACTTTTTGTGCGGGAATATTCCTTAATCAGCAAACACCGTTCTTTCTCGTGCCCAACGTCGTAACTCAGTCAATTGCTCAGCCATCACTACCGACAATGGCCGAGTCTCTTGTAGCTCAGCTAATAACATCTCTTGGTTAACAGGTCTATTGTTGCTAACAGATCGGTAAATAGAACCAATAATTGCCTGCTCTATTTCAGCGCCAGAGAATCCATCCGATGCTGCGGCTAGTTGACTCAACTCTAAAAGGGTTGAGTCAATTTCTCGCTTGTCCAAATGAATTTTAAAGATAGTCTCTCGAATCTCTTCCGCTGGTAAGTCTACAAAGAAAATTTCATCAATTCTGCCTTTACGGATCAATTCTGGTGGTAATGCGCTAATATCATTGGCTGTTGCTACCACAAAAACGGGTTCTTTATTTTCAGACATCCAAGTTAAAAGAGTGCCCAATACACGACGTGACGTACCGCCATCACTATCACTGGAAGCCACCCCTTTTTCTACTTCATCCATCCAGAGAACACAGGGGGACATCATGGATGCCATTTTTAAGGCTTCTCTGAGGTTTTTTTCGGTTTCACCATGATATTTGTTATACAAAGCCCCAAAATCCAAACGTAGTAATGGAATGCCCCAAATACCTGCAATCGCTTTGGAGGCTAAACTCTTGCCTCCTCCCTGAACTCCCACTAACATTAATCCTTTCGGTGGTTCTAAACTTTTGGCCGCATTATCTTGAAAAAAGGCTTTTTCTCTTTGAGCAACCCAAGATTTCAACTTATTCAATCCCCCAACTTGTGAGAAGTGAGAGGTTTCATATTCAAAACTCAACACGCCAGCCATATCCATCAATTCAAACTTAGCTTTATTTAACTTAGGGAGTTCTTCTGCTGTAATCGCCCCATCATCCCAAATAATTTTTCTCACTAAACGCCTTGCATCACCGTAATTTAACCCTCGCAGATTATCCACCAGACGTTTTAAGGTCATATTATCAGTTTGAACTCGCTTACCATTATTAGCTCTCGCCCAATTAATGGCTTCTTGTTTGACGAGTTTTTCCAGATCTTCATGATTAGGCAGTATCAATTCGAAATTTGCCACATAACGACGTATATCAGCAGGAAGTTGGATCTCTCCGCCCACTAATACGATTACACTCTTTGAGGATTGCCCTGAATTGGCTATCGCCACTTCTTTCAATAACCTTTGTGTATAGTAGTCATTTTCCAAATGAACATGAAAATCAAAAAGTGCATAAATGCTGGGACGTGTGTTTTCCTGAATTAGATGTAAAAGCTTTTTGGGTTCCTGTGCATCCTTCATGGTAATACTGGTGTTATCCGTATCCAAGCGCTTCAAACCTCTGGTGATAGTCCAGCCTTGTAAAGGCATTTTTAATGCAAGCGCTAACGCCTTAAGCAACTCAATGACACGAGTTTCTTCAGTCGACTCGATAACCACTAAGGGTATACCAGAGAGAATGATA
>PCTP01000263.1:6427-7172 GCA_002770795.1 Gammaproteobacteria bacterium CG22_combo_CG10-13_8_21_14_all_40_8
AAGCAAATCGCTCACTTTGTAATCAACTTGAGACTAGATCAAGCTCATCCCATAAAATCATGATAGAATAGCCTCTTATTCAAGACCAATCCAATAAAAATACCATGAGTCATACTCAATTGAGCTTTTTAGACAAATGTTGCCTGAGTCTGGACGTTGCCCTAAGGACTTTATCTGGTCATCCCAAAACAACACAAAGGCGATCTCCAGCCTCCTCAATAGTAAAATCCGATCTCACACCAGAAGAAGCTAGGCAAACAATAGGGTTGATGAGAATCAATCATTGCGGAGAAGTTTGTGCTCAAGCTCTATACCAGGGTCAAGCTATGACGGCTAAATTGGTTGAGGTGAAGAAAAATATGGAATTAGCGGCTTTGGAGGAGAATGACCATCTCGCTTGGTGCCGCCACAGAGTGGAAGAGTTAGGCAGTCATACCAGTTATTTAGATCCCATTTTTTATTTTGGTTCATTCACCATCGGCTCAATTGCAGGATTGATTGGGGACAAGTGGAGTTTAGGTTTTGTTGCTGAAACTGAACAACAGGTGGTGCGACATTTAGAAGAGCATTTAAGCAAACTCCCCGCTACGGATGCACAAAGCAAAGCTATTCTAGAAACTATGCGTGAAGATGAGCACCAACATGCCGTTAACGCGCTTGCGGCTGGTGGAGCAGAGTTACCTCAAGCTATCCAAAAATGGATGCGTCTCACATCCAAGTTGATGACTCATACCACGTACTACAT
>PCTP01000062.1 GCA_002770795.1 Gammaproteobacteria bacterium CG22_combo_CG10-13_8_21_14_all_40_8
TGTTTCTGCTTTTAATTTAGCCTCTTCCATTTCAGGCTGCAACATCTCTAACTCTTCATTGAGCTCTTCTACTTTACCCGTATCCATCGACTGATGTTCTGTGGCATTTTGTAACAATGCTTGGGCACGGCTAATTTCTTGTTGTAACTGTATTTTGTTTTCTGCGCGATGTTTTAAACCTTGTTCAAGTCTTGCAATATCTGCTCCAACCCCATAATACCTACCTTGAATTTCATTAAAAAGATCGTTGGACTCAATCTGTAATTGTCTTTTCTCTTCAATTTGAGTATCAGTACGTTGTTGTTCTGTTGAACGAGCTGTCAATTCCACCGCAAGTTCTTGAATTTGAGACTCGATGGTTGTGACCTGTTCATTCAAATCTTGCCAGCGAATAGCTGCTAGTTCAGACTTCAACTGTCGCTCTTGGGATTTGAAATTCTTAAACTTCTCAGCTGCTTGAGCTTGGCGGTGTAAATGACCTAATTGTTTGCCTAATTCATCTCTAAGATCATTTAAACGTTCTAGGTTTTCGCGGGTGTGGCGTATACGAGTTTCGGTCTCACGACGTCTTTCTTTATATTTTGAAATACCTGCGGCTTCTTCAATAAAAATACGTAATTCTTGAGGTTTAGATTCAATCAGGCGCGAGATCATACCTTGTTCTATGATGGCGTAACTACGAGCGCCCAAACCTGTTCCTAAAAAGATATCGGTAATATCTTTGCGACGGCAACGAGTACCGTTCAAATAATAGGTCGATAAAGCCTCTCGAGTGACCGTTCTGCGAATGGAGAGTTCATTATATCCTGCGTATTCACCCTTTAATTGACCGTCGCTATTATCAAAAACCAATTCAACACTGGCTTGTCCCACAGGCTTGCGAGCGTTTGATCCATTAAAAATAACATCGGTCATGGATTCGCCACGTAAATTTTTGGCGGAGCTCTCTCCCATCACCCAGCGAACCGCATCAATGATATTTGACTTGCCGCAGCCATTGGGGCCGACAATAGAAGTGAGGTTATCAGGATAAGGAACCGTTGTTGGATCAACAAAGGACTTAAATCCAGACAGCTTAATTTGTTTTAATCTCATAGATTAGTGTTTACCAAAAATATAGTCAGATAAAAAAGGTTTCCTTTATCTGTATAGAAAACTTGATAATTCCATTGGTCAAAATATCTTCCAAGGATAAGGCCAAATAACGATTGCAACCATTTCTAAACTTTTGGTCATTCACCGAGCTGAGCCGTTTGCGAATTGTATTGTATTCAATTCTGATCAGAAATGCAGTGCCAAATTTGAAAAATTCACTTTTTAAGCTTAGGTAACAGGCTGCTAGTTCAACCAATCCTCCAAAATACTCTCTTTATCCTCGTCCAAAAATGGCGGCGGCCGGGTCGAAGTATTAGAAACACCATCAAATAGAATAGGACTATTCATATAAGGCAGTTGCATCCCCTCCTTATCAAAGGATGCCAACATATTTCTTTGCTTCAAGAATGAAGAATCAAATAATTGTTGTAAATTTTGCAGTGGAGCAACAGGAACCTGTGCTTGTTGTAATTGTTCTAGCAAATCGGTTTGTTTAAAGGTAAGGCAGGCATTTTGAATGGTTTTGATGACCCATTCTCTGTGTAAAACTCTTTGCTTATTGGTTTTAGCTTTAGGATCATAGGCTAAATCGGCAATATTCAAGATTTCACAAAGTCGCACAAACTGAGTGTCATTGCCAACAGCGATCATAATGGGGTTTTGCTGAGTTTGAAACATCTGATACGGCACTATATTAGGGTGAGCCGTTCCCATTAAAGTCGGTATTTTGTGAGAAACCAAATAACTACTGGCTTGATTGGCTAAAAGACTGAGCTGGGTATCATACAAGCTGATATCTATTTTTTGTGCTTTAGGCTCTCTAAACCTTTTTAATAAGGCCGCTAAAATAGCTTGCGATGCATACATGCCAGTAAAAAGATCAACAACAGCAACACCAACTTTTGCATTCAAATCATAACCATTAATAGCTGAATCCGCTGAAAACCCTGTTAAACTCATCAAACCACATTCCGCTTGGATGAGTGCATCATACCCCGGGGTTTGTGCTCTTTGGCCTTCTGAACCATAACCACTGATTGAGCAATAAATAATATTGGGATTGATTTTTTTGATGCTTAAAAAATCCAAAGATAAATCTTTAAGGCTATCTGATTTAAAATTTTCAATAAAAACATCGGCTTTGGCGACTAATTGATGAATGAGTTTTTGCCCCGCAGATGAATGAATATCGACAGCTATTGATCGTTTCCCGCGATTGGCACAGATAAAATATGCCGACAAACCACGATCTTCATCGACAAAGGGAGGCCCCCAGTGACGAGTGTCATCCCCTGCTTGTGGTTTTTCGACCTTCACCACATCCGCCCCCAAATCAGCTAACTGTTGAGTGCAAATGGGACCAGCCAAAACTCTGGTCAAATCTAAAATTTTAACCCCATCAAGTGGTTTTATGTAGTTGTTCATAAATTATTTGGCGTTAGATTTGTTTTTCTCTGAGTTCTTTTGTTGAAGACGTGATGTTTGTCATCTCATTATCACCATCTTCCCAAGCATGCATCACCGCCTTGACGAGGGTTGCTAAGGGAATCGCAAAAAAGATCCCCCAAAACCCCCATAAACCACCAAACACTAGAATTGCCCCAATAATGGCAACAGGATGTAAACAAACAGCCTCGGAGAATAATAGAGGGACCAGAATATTACCGTCTAAACCTTGCACCGTTAGATAGAGCACCATCATATAACCGAAATCAGCGCTGAACCCCCATTGCATAAAAGCAATGATGGTCACTGGTATGGTGACAACCACGGCCCCTACATAGGGAATTAAAACGGACAAGCCAACAAATACCGCTAATAACAAAGAGTAATTGATCCCCATAAAGACAAAGACTAAATAAGTCGCAATACCCACGACTAATATTTCTAAAATTTTCCCTCGAATATAATTGCCAATTTGTTGATTGACCTCAGCCCATACTCGGGTCGACATCTCTCGATCTTTGGGTAAATGGCTTACTAACCACTTGAGTAACAAATTTTTATCCTTCAGAAAGAAGAAGACTAACAGAGGTACTAAAATCATATAAATCATGATTGCGGCTATATTCATCAATGAACTCAATGAAATTGATAGAATATATTTACCCAAATGTCCAAATTGAGTCGTCAACTCATTGGTCACATCTGTGATATTTTTTTGTGAAATAAAGGCAGGAAAGCGATCTGGAAGGCCAATCAAAAGCTGTTGTCCAGTAGCTGCCATATCAGGAATTTGCGTACCCAAATTTTTTACCTGTTGCCAAACGGGCGGAATTAAACCAAATACGATTAGGAGCATAAAACCGATGAAAGAAGTAAAGACTAAGGTAACGGCTAATGTCCTTGGTACATTATGAGCTCGTAATCTTCTAATGGGCCACTCCAATAAATAGGCAATAACCACTGCCACTATAATTGGAGTTAATAGCTCACCAAAACTATAGATAATAACTGAACCGACCACTAAAATAGCCAGTAAAACCACAGACTCTGGATTGGAAAACTTCCTTTCAAGCCATTGTGTAAACATCGCTCGCATTCGTTACCTCGATTAAGATTTATTCAATAAAAAAAGAACTTGACTAAACTCCCAAGACACTTGAGCCGCTCATGAATGGCGTACAATTTTACTTCAATCACTACAACACATATTCCACATTTTGTAGGTCACTTAAACAAGTAATTAAACAAGTATTTTGGGGTAGCATGAGTATATAACACTTGCCACTCTCCAATAGGTATGAAATGATTTAGGCCTATTTTCAGGGAACCTTCAAGCCCTATAGTAATCTAAGTACCGCCTTATTGACTAATCACAATTGGATCAAAATGTTTTTTTTGAAAAAGTTTCGACTATTACCCTGTTTCTTTTGCCTGATATTTTTTGGTCAAGCAACCCTGGCTGAACCACAAAACTTACCAGAAATAGGTGATAGTGCCAGTCGTTATCTTTCTATTATAGAAGAACAGCAATTTGGCGATAAAATAATACGCCAATTACGCGCACAAGCACCATTTTTTAATGATCCCCTCTCTGTTGAATACATAAAATCCATTGGTTTTAGACTGGTTGCCCAAAATCCCAACGCTTTAGATCGTCAATTTGATTTTTTTATACTCAAAGAAGGTTCAATTAACGCATTTGCCTTGCCTGGTGGTTATATTGCAATGCACACGGGTTTGATTCTTAAAGCAGATACAGAGGATGAGATCGCTGGTGTGTTAGGCCATGAAATAGCACATGTAACCCAAAGACATTTAGCTCGCCGTTATGAAAGAGCCCAACAATTAAGCATTCCAACATTATTAGGTGTTTTGGTGTCAGTGATAGCCGCGACACAATCGCCCCAAGCTGGTATGGCAGGAATGGCTGCAATCACAGCGGGCAGTCAACAGATATTAACCAATTACACTCGTTCCAATGAAGCTGAAGCCGACAGAGTTGGTATCATTACTTTAGAAGATGCTGGATTTGATCCAAAAGGTATGACAGGTTTTTTTGAAAAGCTAGTAAAAGAATTTCGAAATTACCCAAAACCTCCTGAGTTTCTCTTAACTCATCCCATTTCAGAACGAAGATTAGCGGAAGCAAGAGACAAAATCCTCTCTTTAAAACCCGTAACACCAGGACCTCAATCGAGTTTTAAAATTTTCAAAGAAAGAATTAGAGCTTTATCTGCTGATGAATCAAGTGTTTTAGAGGATAATTGGTATCAAAGTCGTATTGATGAAGTCACCGGTGATCAAAAAGCCGCTTACCAACATGGTTATGCTCTTTGGCTCTCTAATCACCAACAAAGTAACAAGGCGTTGCAGATAGCTTATGCTCTTTATCAAGCCAATCCTAAAAGTATTGAACAATCCCTATTGTTGGGTGAAACGCTTAACAAAACTAAACAATATGATGAGGCGATTATACATCTGAAAAAGTCTTTGCTTGAAACCCCCTTAAACTATCCTCTCACTTTAGAATTAGCCAAAACAGAACTCAATGCTAACAACAATCAGGAAGCTTTAGATCTCTTGTTACCCTTGGTTTACCAACACCCAGATGATGCTTATTTATTTGAAATGTTAGCAAAAACACAATCTAAATTAGGTCAAATGGACGAGGCTCATGAAAGCCAAGGCCAATTTCTCTGGGCGATGGGTAAACTAGACTCAGCCCTGCAACAATTTCGTATTGCTATAAACGGACGAAGTACTGATCCTTATTTTAACACAAGAGTAAGAGCCAGGATCGGTGCAATAGAACAAGAAATTTTAGAAATAAGGGGTATGCAAAAATAAGCGTTAGCTCACGCTTATCTCAATCAAATTTTCTTTAGAAGTTGCCCCTAATGGATTCTGATTAAATCGCTGTATATATTGGCATCTTTGACAGAGAGGTTCTATCAAGCGCTTATTTCTAAAACCATTGAGGATATTCATTGCTCTTTCTGAAGCTAAAATTGCTGTCAATGAATTTTCTGGAAAATGACCTAACGCGATTACCCCTTCCTTATCCAAACAACAGGGCACAACAGTACCATCTGCTAATACCCCAAAATGTGATTTCAAACCATAACAACGCCCCTCCTCACCTAACAGGGGTAACTCCATGTTTGGCCAAACAAATTCTGTATCAAAGTGAAGATATAATCGGCCTTGCATTTTGAAGCTTTTTTGCCGGCGTACATCCACAAGTTGGGGTGCTTGATATTGATAATACTCACAAACTCTTTGTAACATTTCTTGATTCAAATGCTTTTGGCCTTGAGGATCGCTAAGATTCCATAATCGATAATTAATATATAAATCAGGGCGCTCTTCAAGGGCTCTGTCTGTAAAATCAAAAATGCGCTGCAAGTAGCGACTCGCATCAGCATCTGCAAAATTATCATAAAAGCTATGGAGAGATAAATTAATTTGGTAAAACCGAGGATGTAATAAAATATTGTGCTTATCAGATTTCATCAGCACGCCATTCGTCACCAAAAAAATATTCAACGCATACTGATCACAAATCTCAACCATCTCGACAAATTGAGGATGCGCTAAAGGTTCACCCATTAAATGCAAACACACCAATTCAGTGAGAGGTGCAATTTCAGCGATTAGTTGCCTGAACAAATCCAAATCCATCATCTTTTTAGTGCGCTGTACAGGTGGACAGAAACTGCATTGCAAATTGCAAATATTAGTGATTTCAATATGAATTTTTTGGAAGCGTTTTTTCAGTTTCAAGAAATATCCTTAAAAACAGCAATTTAATGGTGTTATTTTTTAGATGGTCTATATTTAGGGAGAATGAGCTCTTGGTCAAGACCTGTAAGCACAATGCGGGTATAGAACATACTTTGAATAGGTTGCAAATATTCATGGAATACTAGGAGCCTGTCCGAGAATAGACTGATCTACTGCGGCCAAGCCTGATTGGCCAGATTTTCCGATGAATTTCGTTAAATAGAGTGACTATTCACCTCAATCCATC
>PCTP01000133.1:0-6171 GCA_002770795.1 Gammaproteobacteria bacterium CG22_combo_CG10-13_8_21_14_all_40_8
ATCATATCCAAAACCACCTGCTCCTTTCTTTTCAAAAGTAATCACGCCTTCCCAATAACCTTCGAAGATCATAGGGGTTGGATCAAGATGATGACGCACGACAGCAATCACACAAACATACCGAGCCGCGCGCTCTGTTGAATCACCCAAGTCTTCTAAAAGTTTTTGCAGATTCTCTTCATCTGTTGCATTTTCTCCGGCATAACGTGCAGAGTATATTCCCGGCGCACCTTTGAGTGCCTCAATTTCAATACCAGAATCATCAGCAATAGCAGCAAGATTTGTGTGTTGACTGGCATGGCGTGCTTTAATAATGGCATTTTCAATAAAGCTCAATCCCGTCTCTTCAGCCTCTGAAAATCCAAACTGACTTTGTGGAATTAACTCTATATCTAGATCACTGAGAATTGCACTAATTTCTGATAATTTACCCTTATTATTGCTGGCTAAGACCCATTGTTTTTTCATCATTAGATCCGAATTTTAATCAAAATAAAATTGGTTGGTAAACTGCAGTGTTTGCTCTTGGTATTTTTCATCCAGATCTAATTGAATAGTAAAACTCAAACGATCCTGATCGCTGAAGGTGAAATCTGCCAAATAATAAATAGCCTCTTTCTCTTGAATCATTCTAAAATTTAACTCTTGAGTTTGGGATAGGAGATTTTTAAAATACCCAGATAACTTAATAGCCACTGGAACTGAATTTTCTCCATCAAATTTTTTGATAGAGATATTCACCAAACCGCTATTAGATGTTCTCTTAATGCCATATTGTTTCGCAATATCTGGAGATAAAAAAGAGGTATTAAAACTATTGTAATAAACTTTATAAGGCCCAACTTGCAGACTTTGCTCGCCATTTTCCATCGCAAATAATGCTGGTGTCATCATTAGCATCATGAGCAACAATATTTTCTTTATATTTATCATCAATAATCCCATTAGAGGTGGCACAGCTCGATAATTAATGCGCGTTAAATTTTGGCTGTTTAATACTCACTACATTTGATTGATATTGTTGTGGTGGTGTTTTTAGTACATTCAAAGTATTTCTGGCGGACTCAAACTCAACATCAATTTCATTCATCATGTTTTCAAGTGCGCGCATTTGCCCGCCTGTTGTTGCTTTCTGAGATTTAATAGCCTGCAGTTGAGCTAACTGTTGATTTAAAGAATCTCTATGATTATAAACCTGCTGTTCTAATGGGTGAATAACCCGTTGATTCCAGCTTTTTATAGATTTTCTCACTTCCGTTAAGAACAATGCCACATTGTTAATTTGTAGCGCAAAGAAACGTCGAACCAGATTACTGTGCTCGGTCATAATCAGGCCCATTTTTTGATTCATACCGTTATCTTTGCTCATTAAAGCCAATAACTCTCGGCGATATCTTTTGGCTTCCAGTACTTGAGGCGCCGTAAATTGTAGTCCGTATTTTGTTTCAAATTTTTCATACACCGCAGCGGCCATTTTATTGGCCAACTCAGCCTCTCTAGTAAACTCTTCAAACAAAGAAACGACGTTTTGATTAAAATGACGCATGCCTCTAAATAAACTTAAAGTGGTTTTGGATGAAATCATTTGCTGGCGAATTGTCACTATCAAGCGTTCTAACTGGTTTTGTCCTAAACGCTCAAGGAGCATATTGGTCTGACGCTCAATTAAGCGACGGCTTGGCTGCAGGGCTAACATCTGACGTTTCAAATCGTCTTGCTGTGCAATCACTGACTCAATCAGCGCTTGAATATCTTGTTGACTTTTTTGCTTTAGATTTTGAAGTTGTTGATGTTGCTGATGCAGATGCGCTCTTTTGGATAACAGCGTGGTTTGCCCATCCTCAACCAGTGCAATAGCATCTTGCACCAATCGTTTCCAAAATATATTTTTCTTATTATCCAAAAGCGTTTCAGACAAGACATTTTCCAATTCAGAAATCCGACTCATTGCCAACATTTCTTTATCATTTTGAATCTTGGCAACCAATCCTTTTCTAGCAGACACAGGTAGGATGTTACTTTCTGGAATATTAAGTTGTCTTGCTGTGATCTGTAAAACCTTAGAGAGGCTTTTTTCCATCTGCTGTGGGTTAGATAATTCATCCCACAAAACGTCAATTTTATTCAAGACCGCAAATAATCCCACATTAGCACGCTCTTTAATGGGACCGACATATTCTTCCCAAACCTCTAAATCGCTGGCAGTCACTCCCGCATCAGCAGCCAAAATAAAAATAACAGCTTGAGCTTTCGGTAGTAAATTTAAAGTAAGTTCTGGCTCTGCACCCAATGCATTTAATCCAGGCGTATCTAAAATTTTCAACCCTTTTTTCAATAAGGGATGCGGGAAACTGATCAGTGCATGACGCCATTTGGGAATTTCAACAAGGCCATTTTCAAGCTTTCCCTGTAAGTGCTTTTTAGAAAAGCCTAATTCTATAGCAACTTCCTCTGAAACCATACATGTCTCAGTGATCACTTCAAAGGCATGCGCCATTTCGCCGGCAGAACTCGTCGACAAAGGTATTTCACGCCAGAATTGTTCAAGATTTTTAATCGCGTCTAAAGAAAGAGCCTCCCGTCGCGTTTCTATAGGCAACAATTTTAGGTAAGTTTGATGCGTCACTCGATCAAAAAACAACTCGGTGGGACACATAGTGGTTCGGCCCGCTTCTGAAGGCAATATACGTTGTCCAAATCCCGAAAAAAACAAAGCATTAATCAGTTCGGTTTTTCCTCTTGAAAACTCTCCTGCAAAAGCAATGGTTAAATAATCTTCTTCAAGAGACTCTAGAACATGATGGATTCTAATATCGGCATCTGGGCTAAACATACCATTACGTCTCAGCCACAATCTCAATTGCTTCAATGTTTTAGCAAGATTGATTCGCCATTCCTCAAATTGTTCTACCGGATTATTAAGACCAGTTGCACGCATAAATTATCCTTATTCTTTAATCATTATTTAGAGCATTATTCAGTATACTGTTGCTATCATAGCAGAAAAGGTCAAAAAACAACCTGTTTTTAACTTTTTGGGTATTAATACACAAAAATACAGGAAATCTCTTTAACAGATTTTTCTTAGAAAGCGCCCCTTGTCACAATGTTTTGCAGAAACCATAAAATAATCATCAAAATCATAGGTGCCCAATCCAGCCCACCACTAGGAGGAATTATCCTTCTTAAAGGGATCAAAAAAGGCTCCGTTAATTGTATTAATAAATTAATAGCTGGATTATAGCCACTAGGTGCAATCCAACTGGCAATGGAGCGAATAATCACCACATAAAGCAACATGGAGAGTACTAGAAACAGGGTTTTTTTAACCACCAAAACAAATAGCAAAGGTAATTCTGGTAAACCACCCCCACTCAATAAGCTAATAAGACTATAGACAACCAACGGTAATAAGAGAAGTAGTAGAATACTGGCAAAATCATAGCGCCTATTGGAAGGTAAAATTTTTCGAATAGGCTTCAAAACAGGATCGGTCATTTTAACAATACCCTGAGAAATGGGATTATAGAAATCAGCCCTTGCCCATTGGAGCCAAAACCTCGCCAGTAAGATCCAACTAAAAATCCCCATCAACAAATTGATTAAGTCGATCATAACATTCATTTTCACTACCTTTTGATAAAACCTATTAATTAATCTGGCCCAATACTCTACCGCGATCACGCGCCGCAGCTAAAGCCTTTTTAACAATGACCTCAAATTGATCTTCACTAAAACTCTCTAGGGCTGCTTGGGTTGTTCCACCCTTTGACGTCACATTTTCTCTAAGGGTTTTGGGGCTTTCGACACCATTTTTCAATAAATGAGCAGCGCCATACAATGTCTGGATCACCAACTTTTCAGCTATTTTTTCAGGTAACCCAAGCTCTATGGCTCCCTTAATCATGGATTCTGCCATTAAAAACACATAAGCGGGTCCACTGCCAGAAGTCGCTGTTACCGCATCCATCAAAGATTCATCATCGATCCATACCCATTCACCAATGGATTCAAATAAAGTCTGACATAAAGCACCAAATTTCTCTACCACTTCTTTTTCAGCATAAAACGCAGTGACACCCAACCCTAAAATAGCAGGCGTATTAGGCATTGTTCGAATAATGGAAACATCATCTCCCAATAGTTTATGTAAAAAGGCGACGGGTAGACCAGCCGCTACAGATATCACGCAACCTTTGTCTAACTTTCCTTTTAACCCAACCAATGCCAATGAAGCTTGTTGAGGCTTACAAGCCAGAATAATCACATCTGAGCATTGCACTAATTGCAGATTATCATTTACAACCTCTATGCCTTGCTCACCTAAGTCCTGATGTTTAACAGGCTCAAGGCAGGAAACTAAAATCTGCTGGTATGACCAGTTATTTTGGAGCATCCCAGAAATCAGGCAACGTGCCATTTTTCCAGCACCAATAAAACCGATGACAAGTGCTCGGTTTTTCTCATGTTCTCTCATCAGTTTTACCTATTTCTTTCACCAAAAAGTATGGAGCCAATCCTTATCATGGTTGAACCCTGATGCAAAGCCTGCAAATAATCATCACTCATGCCCATGGATAAAGTATCCCAAGTTGGAAAACGTTTTGAAAATTGTTCATAAAGTTGTCTCATCTGAGCAAACTCATTCATCTCTGTCTTTGACATCTGTTGACTTGGAATACACATCAGTCCTCTCACTTGCAGATTCTCACATAGCATTGACGCCTGAATCAATGGTTCAAGCTCATCCTTATTGACACCTGATTTAGTACTTTCACCAGAAATATTCACTTGCAACAATACATTTAACTTACCTTTCACAGTTGGGCGCTGCGCATTTAATCTTTGTAATAATTTCACTCGGTCAACGCTTTGTACCCAATCAAAGTTCTCAGCAATCTGCCGAGTTTTATTGGATTGAATTGGCCCAATAAAATGCCAAATCACATCTTCAAGTTGTTTAAGCTGTGTTTGCTTATCAATAGCTTCTTGTACATAGCTCTCACCAAAATGCCTAAATCCACAGTAATAAGCGGATTCAATGCTTTCTTTGGAGTGAAATTTGCTCACTGCCACCACAATAGGTTCTTTATTTAAATGGAGATCAGCTACTTTTTTAAAAATAAGTTGAGATACTGATGCGATAGACATAAATATGGGTTATCTTTAAATAGATAAAAGATTTACTATAATAACAGTCATTGTGACTTTTTAATAACTTAAGGTGGATAGTTCATGGATATCACGGAGCTTCTCTCGTTCAGTGTCAAAAATAATGCTTCCGACTTACATATTTCAGCGGGTTTACCGCCGATGATCAGGGTCGATGGTGATGTACGCCGCATCAACATCCCAGAATTGGACCACAAAACTGTTCATGGACTGGTCTATGACATTATGAATGATAAACAGCGTAAAGATTATGAAGAGTTTCTAGAGACTGACTTTTCATTCGAATTGCCTGGCGTCGCACGTTTCAGGGTAAATGCATTTAACCAAAATCGTGGTGCTGCGGCGGTATTCAGAACCATTCCCTCTCAAGTACTCACGCTAGAAGAACTAAAGGCACCTGATATTTTTAAAGAACTATCCTTGTTACCTAGAGGTCTTGTTCTAGTGACCGGTCCCACGGGATCTGGAAAAAGTACTACCTTAGCTGCCATGGTAAATCATGTCAATGACAATAAAAATGATCACATTCTTACCATCGAAGACCCTATAGAATTTGTTCACGAAAGCAAAAAATGTCTCGTCAACCAAAGGGAAGTCCATCGAGATACCCTAGGATTTAATGAAGCACTTAGATCAGCTCTTAGGGAAGATCCTGACATCATTCTAGTGGGTGAATTAAGGGACTTAGAAACTATCCGATTAGCACTCACAGCGGCCGAAACAGGTCACCTTGTATTTGGTACCTTACATACCACATCAGCAGCCAAAACCATTGACCGTATTATCGACGTATTCCCGGCGGCCGAAAAAGATATGGTGCGTTCTATGTTATCAGAATCCTTACAGGCTGTTATTGCACAAACGCTTCTCAAGAAGAATGGTGGAGGTCGAGTCGCAGCGCATGAAATCATGATTGGCACGCCAGCCATCAGAAATCTTATCCGTGAAGCCAAGGTAGCACAAATGTACTCCGCTATTCAAACTGGTGCAAATATTGGT
>PCTP01000133.1:6236-6378 GCA_002770795.1 Gammaproteobacteria bacterium CG22_combo_CG10-13_8_21_14_all_40_8
AAAAGACAGAGCAAAAGATAAATCGATTTTTTAATGGCATTGCGCATAATTTACCATTGCCAATATACTAAGAATGAGTCAAAATGAATCCCAGAATAAGGGGTTCTATACTATTAACCCTCTAGGAGCCTGTCCGAGAATA
>PCTP01000228.1:0-147 GCA_002770795.1 Gammaproteobacteria bacterium CG22_combo_CG10-13_8_21_14_all_40_8
CAAGTCCCGGTTGTTTTGCGACCTGTATTGCGATGGGATTGTTACCTTTGGCTGCTGCGGGTCTTTTGAAAAACGCCAATGTGAGAACTGTTGCTATGACGGGTTCATCGGGTTCAGGTGTAAAACCTCAAGCGGGTACCCATCACC
>PCTP01000228.1:222-6452 GCA_002770795.1 Gammaproteobacteria bacterium CG22_combo_CG10-13_8_21_14_all_40_8
GTAGTGCAGGAGCTGAAATGCTTTCTCTCGATTTCGTGCCGATTTCAGCACCCTTAGCGCGTGGTATTTTGGCGGTTTCGCAACTGGATTTACCTGAGGGCATGAGTGAAGCGGACATTCAATCTATTTATCAAGACTATTATGCATCTCACCAATTGGTTTCTGTGATGAAAAAAGGCATGGCGCCTGAAGTGGTGGCTGTTTCTGGTACGGCTCGTGTGGAAATTGGTGTGGATGTTCGTATTGATGAACTGACTGGCAAAAGAACTCTATGCTGCACCAGTGCCATTGATAACTTGATTAAAGGCGGAGCTGGACAAGCTATTCAAAGCTTTAACTTAATGACAGGTAAAGAAGCGCACTTTGGTTTAACTTCACCTGGACTTTGGCCATAGACGATAACCATCAATGCACAGAAGGGATAGCCCGTATTTGTGAGTTGTTTGTTAGAAATTCTATGGAGAAACCAATGAAAATAGCGGTTGTAAAAGTGGGTGGGGACGTTCTCTTAGATATTTCTGAGAGAACAGGTCTGGCTTCTAATATCAAAGAGATGATTGAGAATGGTTGGTCCATGGTTGTGTTGCATGGTGGTGGTCCTCAAGTAAACCGACTGCAGGAAAAAGTCGGTCTAGTACCTAACAAAGTCGCTGGCAGACGTATTACTGGTGTTGATGATTTGCAAGTGGTGAAACAAGCCATAGCAGGCGAGGTCAATGTGGATCTCACCGCTCTGTTATCCTCCCATGGTATTCCAGCTTTTGGTTGTCATGGCGCTTCAGGGAAGCTTATACAGGCACAGAAACGTCCACCTATCTTGGTGTCAGGAGAAGGGGATACGCCAATCGATTTTGGTGAGGTGGGAGATGTTGTTTCCATTAATGCACCACTTATACAAGGCTTATTGGAGTTAGGGCAAGTGCCCGTGATTGCGACTCTAGGCATGGATGATAATGGTAGGATCTATAATATCAATGCAGATACCACCGTTGTACAAATTGCCAAAGCGCTTTCTGCCAATCTATTGTTGCTGACTACAGGCGTTGGTGGGATCTTTGAGGATCTTGCTAAGCCAGAATCACGAATCAAGCAGGTGAATAGAGAAGAGGCTAACGCCTTGATTCGCTCAGGTGTGATCCAAGGGGGAATGATCCCCAAAGTCGAAGAAGCCATGAGTGTTCTGGATAATGGCGTTGAAACTATCGCGATCGTGGGTGGAAAAATCTCTGGGGCTTTTTTATCTGTTGCCCAAGGGGATGGTGAGGTTGGTACTCGTATTATTAAATAATCAAAAAATATTTAATTTGTGGATGAAAGCACCACAAATTTTCTATTTGAATTGACCAAAGTTGCGTTGCCAAAGTATTGCTTTAGCAGTTTGTGATAACCTAAATGACGGTTTCCAACAATCAAGCATTGACCGTCATTTTTCAGTACACGCTTTGCGTCTTTAAACATCTGTTTCGCAATATGATCAGTCACAGCCTGCTGTTGATGAAAGGGGGGATTGCATAAGACTAAATCACAGCTGTCATTGGCTTGTTTCGTCAAACAATCATCCACTTGGAAATTGCAACGAACCATTGCTTCGGGCATATTGTGTTGCACGTTTTGTTTGGCAGAATCTACCGCCATAAAAGATTCATCATAAAAAGAGACATGAGCGTTCGGATATTTTAGCAACGCCATCAAACCCACCACACCGTTACCACAACCTAAATCAATGACTGACTCAAAGCTGCCTTGGGGTAAATTTTCAATTAAAAACCTTCCCCCAATATCTAAACTTTCTCTTGAAAAAACGTTGGCTTGATTGCTGATCATGAAATGGGTTTTATCTAATGGCCAACTTGTTTGTGGAAGAGCATATATCAAATTTTTTTGAGTCACTTCAGAAAAAATAAGTCGAGACTTCTTTTTAGCTAAAGAGGTGGTTGTGGGACCTAAATATTTCTCAAATAACTTCAATGTTGAATTATGAATATGTTGCGTTTTCCCCGCAGCGATAATCTGGGTATTTAAGGGGAGTGTCCTTAGCTTGTGTAATTGAAACTCAAGTAATGAGAGCAATTTAGGTATTTTAATCAGAACCATATCTATTTCCTTTGGCCATGTGGCATTACAACTTAACAGACTCACATTTTCAGGCAAACAGATAGAATTATGTTTTAAATTATTTTGGATGGCACAATGACTGATATAAGAATCATTGATACTTGTTATTTGTCTGGTACTTAAAGCGCAAGTTAATGCGCCAAAGCTGTCATTGAGTACGCAAAGGTGATTGCTTTCTGAATACTGTTCGGAAACAAAAGCCAATAAATACTCATCGGCAGCATCCCATGCTTGTAAATTGCTGGAGACAGAAATAGGATAGCGTAATAGTTGCAGTTGGTTGATGGGTATCATGGTTGTTTGAGGGCCTAATGTTACTGATAGGATGTTTTGCTGAATAATAACCCAAAGTTTTTTTTAAATCTTAAAAATTGGTTGGCGAAAAAAGCTCCTAGAGCTGAGCTTTTTTCTTATAGTAAAGATGACGAGTAAAAACCTATGGGCGATTTCTGCCCATTTTATCATGGCTACTGACCCAATCTCCTGCAATAACTGCGCAACCTAGAGAGATATCTCCAGCTAAAACCGTGGCAGCAACAATCTCTGCAAATTTATTGGCTTTACCTTTTCCATAGCAATCCATAATTTCCAAGCATTCTCTCTGTGTCGGCAAACCTGTACCACCACCATAGGTGGCAACAATTAAAGAAGGGAGTGTGACGGCCATATAGAGATCATCGTTATCCAATAGATCAATTGAGAGCAGGCCTGCGTGAGATTCCACCACGTTAGCTTCATCCTGTCCTGTGGCAATAAAGATAGAAGCGATGCCATTGGCTGAATGGGGACCGTTGTAGGCCGCTCCAGCCAGCATAGCACCAGTATTAGCTAATACCGTTGCTTTAGCTAATACACGAGTATCTACTTTCATAATGGCTTTTAACACTTCTTTCTTAATGATCAGTTCAGCAATTACGCGTCGACCTCTGGTATGCAACACATTGAGGTGTGAGTGTTTTTTATCAGTATCCATATTTCCTGATAATAAATAGCGACTACCTGGATAAGCCCCTCTTATCCATTCACAAGCCATCAATGTGGCTTTACCCACCATATTCTGTCCTGCAGCATCTCCAGTGGTGAAATTAAATCGTAAGTATAAGGTTTTGGCGACACTCCATTGTTGAATGTGAATTAATTTGCCAACACGGGTAGTTGTTTCTGCTGCTTCTTTAATGGCATTGAAATTATCTTTGACCCATTGACCAAATTTTCGTGCATCTCGAGCATTTTCAAAAATAAAGGCTGGTGCACGTTGCATATATTGTTCTACCACGGTTGTGGTGACGCCGCCGCATTCATTGATCACTCTCATACCGCGACTATAACTTGCGACCAGAGTACCTTCTGTTGTGGCTAAAGGCACATAAAAATCACCTACAGCATTCTCTCCATTGATTTTAACTGGGCCAGCGATGCCCACAGGCATTTGTACTATACCAATGAAATTTTCAATATTACCAGGTAACACGCTGGTATCAATGGAGAATTGACCCGTATGTTCGAGGTTGGCACCCGTCTTCTCTTTTATGAACTGGCGACGTTTCTCCGCCCATTCGATACTGTAATCGTTGGTTTTGTCCCGAGGTATATTTTTATCACTGCTCATTTTAGGGTCCTTTAGTGTTTATATAGAAAGAGTTTAATAAAATTTTAATTTTAGGGGGAAGTTGCTATTGAATATTATTACCTTAGTTCAAAACACAGATATTACAAGTGGCTTGAATTTTGTGAATGACATTGTTTTGGAGGAGTATTTTGTCGGAATTCCATGAATTGTGAATGAAATTTTAGTCAAGCAGCGAGCTTTTTTCAAAAAATACTCCACAACCACTAATATTCATCAATTAAAACAAAGAGATATAATATTTTTACAGAAGGATCCACATCTGGTTAAGATTTAGCTATAATAGCGGCGAAAATTTAGTCCTCTATCA
Organism: Gammaproteobacteria bacterium CG22_combo_CG10-13_8_21_14_all_40_8; assembly: GCA_002770795.1. Lineage (GTDB taxonomy): Bacteria > Pseudomonadota > Gammaproteobacteria > Enterobacterales > 21-14-all-40-8. The sequence goes on from PCTP01000228.1 coordinate 4,275, forward strand.
GGAGAAATCGGTGGTACAAGCAGAATACGAATTACAGTTAAAAGTGTGGGAAAAAGTTGCTGTCAATAAACAGATGTATATGAATGCTGTGACAGAAACCTTGGGATTGGAAGCAGAATGCGATAAAGACGAACTTGTCGCTAAACTTAAATTGAATATACAACAAGCAAAAGCAGCTAAAGAACGAGTTGCCCGAGCTGAAGCTGAAACTAAAGCAGCCATAAGCGACATGGAAAAACGCATGGATGCTGCTATAAAGGCACAAAAACTAGCAGATACACAAAAAGAGCAAGCGCTAGCGGCACAAGAGTCTGCTGAAAAAAGCTTGGTTGCAGGCAAAGAAGCCAATGCAATTGAACTTAAAAAGCTGATTGTACAGCTTGCAGAGAGTAAAAAGAGTATCAAAGTCATTCATACGGCCCTAGCGGATACGCCAGAAAATGTTGTTAAGAAATTAAAATCTCTTAAAAAAGAGAAGTTCGATGAATCAACTGCTAGAAAAAAGGCAGAGGAGGATGCGAATAGACTCCGCAAAGAAAAGAAAGATTTAGAAGCGGCTGCAAAAAATAATGAAGTTGCACTAGAAAATGCGATTAAGTTGGCAAAAATGTACAGGGAGTTACATCAACAAGCGCAATCTGAACATAAGCAGTTATTAAAGTTAAGTGAAAATGCTGAAAAACTAGAAGAAATACCTGCTTTGGATACATCTTTATTAGAAACTATTGAAGTTTTAGCACCAAAATCTGAAGAATCAACAGATGAGGATGTTAAAGGTAAGAGAGCAAAAAAAGCTAAAAAATAATCTTTGCGCTTAAAAAGCTTTATCAAAAAGGCCTATTGGAATTGTTCGATAGGCCTTTTGGGTTTTGTTTGTTTCTGATCTCGATTACTTAGGATTAATACGCAAGGCATTCAATACCACCAAAAGTGAGCTGATAGACATTCCAATAGCGGCCATCCAAGGTGTAATCACTCCCATGGCAGCGAGTGGTATGGTGGATGCATTATAGATCACAGCCCAAGTTAGATTTTGTTGAATGATTTTTTGAGTTTTTTGTGAGAGTTGAACTAAATCTAACAAAGGCGTCAGGCCTGATGTGAGCATGATGGCATCACTGGCATTTCTGGAAAGTGATGCGCCATCTGTCATGGCAACTGAAACATCAGCGCCTGCTAAAACTAAGCTGTCATTAAAACCATCGCCCACCATGGCGACAGTTTGGCTTATTTGTTTTTCCTGTAACCAATTGAGTTTATCATCGGGTGAGAATCTTGTTCCAATAAAATCGAAAGTAAAAAAATCAGTTAAATTTTCCTTTAAAACGGTGGAGTCACCGGTTAAAAGCGCTATTTTAAAGCCACAATCTTTTAATCTGCTAAGCGTTTTTTGAGCATCTGCTCTCCAAGGATCCATCAAAATAATTTTCGCTAGAGCTCTTTCGTTTTTATACAGATAAATACATTGTTGTTCTTCTTCCAGCTGTTCTTCACTAAAAATGCCTAAGGAGAAGGTATCTCCATCAATCTCTGCAGAAATACCTTGCAAAGGGTGGTTGACTCGATTGGTTAGCCTATAAGCCGTCATAGATTCTGTTTTATTGGACTGATAATAATCTTGTGTTTTTTGCTGAATGACTTTTGATATAGGATGATCTGAACCCATTTCTAACGCATTGGCAATATCTAATAATTTCTTTAAAGAATAGTCTTTTGTGAGGTTTTTTATTTCGATAACACTAAGTTTTCCTTGAGTTAATGTTCCCGTTTTATCGAAAACGATCCAATCACATTTAAAAAATTGATGAATGATTTTACTATTCATAATAAGAAAACCGAGACGTGATCCTTTGGCTATAGCGGCGGTGACAACCACGGGTGTTGCTAGAGATAAAGCGCAAGGGCAGGTGACTACTAATAAAGAGAATATGATAGAGAAGGCTTTATCGGGATCAGTGATATACCAATAAAGAGCCGTGAATGAAGTCACAATCAGTAAAGCGAGTACGAACCATTGTGAGATTTTATCCGCTAAGTCAACAGATTCTGGACGTTTGGCCAAAGCTTGTTGTTGTTTGATCGCCATTTGTTCAATGAAGCGATTTTCACCAATGGCTGAGACTTTTATTTCTAAAGGATGGGTTTGGTTTATGCAACCAGAAACCAATTTGTGATTGG
>PCTP01000258.1 GCA_002770795.1 Gammaproteobacteria bacterium CG22_combo_CG10-13_8_21_14_all_40_8
CACTAAAAAAGATCAAGAAAAAGCTTTGTTTTTTTTACAAAAAGCAGCAGATTTAGGCTGGGTTGATGCTGAATATTTGTTAGGTATGAGCTTTTATGCAGGTTATTACCATAATCCAGTTGATTATAAGCTTGCACGCAAATGGCTATTTCGAGCGGCAGAGCAAAATCATGCCGCTGCTGCGTTTTATGCCTCCAGTTTACTTGAATATGGTAAGGGGGGAGATCAAGATTTAGCGCAATCTTTTGTATGGTTAAATATGGCTGCAGAAATGGGGCATCAAGGTGCACAAGCGCATATGAAAGCATTCAATACAGATCACCCCAAAATTGTGGCAGAAGGATTAGAGTCACAATCCAAAGAGATTGAAACTGCCTATCATGAGGAAAATATTCAAAATGAGGTGCCATTAAAAACAACCGAAGAACAAACTCCGGGATCGAAAGGCTCGAAAAACTCGAAAAACAGGCCTTCTAGTGAAGATGACGGCGGTAATTTTGTTGAGGTACGTGGCAATAGCTTAACTCCAGAAATGATTAATTTTTATGTCGATGGTATTGCCAAACAAAAAATTTATAAAAGAGCCGGAACAGGAAGCCGCATCCCTGGTCGTACTTGCAAGGATATTATTGGCTGCAAAACGATTTTAAACTCTACTGAAGTTGGAGATATTCTTCTGGGGAATTAATGAGTTATTTATGATCAAAAAAAACCAACTTAGCGTTGGTTTTTTTTGCTGTTGAATGGAACTTTAGTTGTTACTTTGCAAGCTTCAAATCCACCATCAAAGCGGCAAGGAAGCGTGCGCCTTCACCACCTGTACAAGCCCGATGATCAAAACTTAACGATAGCGGGAGCATACGAGCCTTTCCTATACCTGTATCGGTAAGTTTTAATTCATCGCGGTAACGACCTGTGCCTAATATGGCAATTTGTGGTGGAACAACAACCGGTGTACCGTAACGTCCCGCAATGGTGCCATAATTACTTAAAGAAATCGTAGCGCCTGTTAGTTCATCAGGTTTGATGGCTTTATGGGTAATTCTTTCCATTTTGTCATTTAGTTCGGCGCGAAGATCAGCTCCAGTTCTAGATTCAGCATTTTTAATCACTGGTACGTAGAGGCCAGCTGGCGTATCTACAGCAACACCAACATGTACCTCAGGATGATGTAGTACCTCCATATTTTCACCATCAAACCAACCATTTAATTCTGGGACTATTCTGGAAGCATAGGCGATAGCGCGTAGCATTCTTGCTGTTGCATCAGTCCCTTTAGGCCAGCTTGATATATCAACATCATCCATCAACGTCACTGGGACCACACAAGAATGCGAAAGACTCATAGCAGCGGCCATGGCTCTTCTGGCTCCACGTATAGCTTTAGGAGTGACTTGAATACTGGGTAATCTGCTTTGTGTTCCTTGATTTGAAACAGTTGTTGCGCTTATTGTAGACTGTTGAATATTGCTAACGGCTGAAGGTTTATGTGTAGCGTTCTTCACATCATCACGAGTAATAGAGCCTTTTTTACCAGAAGCTTGGCAATAAGCCAGATCAACACCTAAACGTCCGGCTAAAGCGCGTACAGCTGGTGAAGCTTTGAAATTTAAAGGGTTGCTGGTTCCTGAAGAAGTTGCTGGTTTTTGAGCAACGATATCAGTTTTTGTTTGTCCCTGACTGGCCGCAGCACGGACATCCGCTTGGGTGATGCTGTTATCTGCACCAGTGGGTTGGATTTGTGATAAGTCCACTTTTAACTTTCTAGCAAGCGCCTTAATGACTGGCGTGGCTTTTAAGTTTGATCCGGCAATAGCTGAAACAGATTCAGTGGTTATCGTGTTACCTACTTCTACAGCACCTACAACAGTCGCTGCATCTGATTTGGTTGGCTCCGCTGCTTGCGTTTCTGGAGCTGATTCTAAACCAGATAAAGTGCCAGCAAAAGTGACTAAAGGTGCGCCTGTTTTAATCACATCACCGGGTTGACCATGCAGAGTTCCAATGACCCCATTTTGAGGGCAGGGCACTTCGACGACTGCTTTAGCGGTTTCCATTTCGACCATAGGTTGATCGATTTTTACTATATCACCTTCTTTTATCAGCCAATTGACAATTTCAGCATCTGGTAATCCTTCGCCTAAGTCCGGTAGTTTGAATATTTGTGCCGCAGCTGCTGTTGTTGAGGTGGTTGTTTTTGTAATATCGGCAGTTTTCGCTGGCTGTTGTATAGGTGTTGTAACTGGCGCAGTTGAAGTACCTGAGCCATCATCAATATCAATAAGGGGAGCACCAGTGAAAATAACATCACCAGTTTTCCCATGAAGTTTACTGACCACGCCTTTAAAAGGAGAAGGGACTTCGACGACTGCTTTAGCCGTTTCCATTTCAACCATGGGTTGATCAATCTCAATGGTGTCACCTTCTTTTACTAACCAGTTAACGATCTCTGCATCTGGAAGGCCTTCACCTAAATCGGGTAATTTAAATGTCTTCATACATACTCCATCAACTCTTTCGCTTTAGCCACAACCTTTTCTACACTTGGCATATAAATTTTTTCAAGTTTATAGTAGGGCATGACTGCATCATAACCAGAAACTCTTCCAATTGGAGCCAGTAGGCTCATGATCGCTTTTTCTGCGACTTCAGCAGCAATTTCGGAACCAATGGCGCCAGATTTAGGGGCCTCTTGAACAATCAACAAGCGCCCCGTTTTTTCGACTGACTCTAAGATGGTTGGCATGTCGATTGGGCTGACACAAGCTACGTCAATGACTTCAGCATGAATGCCTTCTTGGGCTAGCTTTTCAGCAGCTTGGAGTGTTTCATGCATCATGGCGCCCCAACTCACTAAGGTGATATCTGTTCCTTCGCGGTCGATAAAGCAAGTTTCTAACGGATAAGCTTCGCCATTATCTTCAACCTCATGTTTAACTAAGCGATAAACTCTTTTGGGTTCAAGGAATATCACTGGGTCGGGATCGCGGATTGCGGCCAACATCAGACCATAGGCTCTTGATGGGTTGGAAGGAATAACCACTTTGATTCCAGGAATATGGGCAAATAATGCTTCTGTACTTTCAGAATGGTGTTCAGGCGCATGAATGCCACCGCCAAAAGGTGCGCGGATGACCATAGGGCAGGATAAGCGACCTCTGGTTCGGTTTCTCATGCGCGCAGCTTGAGTAATAATTTGATCCAGCGCGGAGTAGATAAATCCTAAAAACTGTATTTCAGCCACAGGCTTTAGGCCTTGAGTTGACATACCAATGGTTAAACCCGCGATCATAGATTCTGCAAGGGGAGTATCCATCACTCGATGAGCCCCAAATCTTTCCTGAAGACCCGCAGTTGTTCTGAATACACCGCCGTTAGCGCCGATATCTTCGCCCAATAAAAGGACTGTCGCATCATGCTCAAGTTCGTATGCAAGTGCCATATTCACGGCTTCAATGAGAGCAACAGTTGCCATTATTTAGTCCCCCTTTGGCGAAGTTCTTCAAGTTGATCTTGGTAAGCATCAGGCAGTTCTGCAAATAAATAAGTCAGGATGGTTTCGGGTAAAGGTTTTTCAATATTTTCAAATTCAGCTACGGCCGCTTCAACTTCCTTGGCAATTTCTTGCTTCATATTAACTTCATCTTCCTCAGTCCATGCCTTCATGGACTCAAGGTAGCGTCGAAGCCGAATAATAGGTTCTCGAGTCCAAGCACCTTGTAATTCTTCATTAGAACGATAACGGCTAGCATCGTCAGCGGTGGTATGGTCACATAAGCGATAACTGACAAATTCAATAAGACTGGGCCCTTCACCGGCTCTTGCACGCTTTAGAGCCTCATCAGCTTCGGCACGACAAGCAATGATATCGTTTCCATCGACTTGTACACAGCGAATGCCTGCTGCGATGGCTTTTTGAGCATAGGTTTCACAAGCTGTTTGGTTTTTAGTAGAAACAGAGATCGCCCATTGATTATTATTGACCACAAATAACAACGGAAGATTCCAGATGCCAGAGACATTGAGGGCTTCATAAAAGTCACCCTTGGATGTGCCTCCCTCACCAATTTCTGTCACGGCAGCAATTTTTTCACCTTTGAATTTAATGGCGGCGGCAACACCAGCGGCATTTAGGCATTGAGTGGCAATTGGAACTGCTATGGGTAAATCACGTTTAGCATCTTGATAATCGCTACCGCGTTCATCCCCTCCCCAATAGAGTAGGATCTCAGACATTTTAACACCATGTAGCAATTGACCTGCAGTTCCACGATAGTAAGGGACTAAAACATCTTCTTTAGTCATGACACTACCATAACCTACACCTATTGCTTCTTGGCCTAGGGATGCAGGGTAGGTGCCCATTTTTCCAGTACGTTGCATGGCATAAGCTTTGGCATCAAAGGCTCTGACTAAGGACATATCACGGTACATTTTTCGCATGATATCTTTGTCTTTAGCGAAATCAGGCAAATTTTTGGCAACTATTTTGCCTTCTTCATTCAGATATTGTATATGTTTGATTTCAAACTTGGCGGCTGTCTTCAACGGTCAATCCTCCGGTGTTTTTACGCTTAAATTTTGTTAATTATTGGTCGAAACTTGATTTAGTTAGGTTCCTTTAAACAATAAGGTAAAACGGGTAGTTTATCTGTGCATTAAGATAATGCGGCGCAGATCATACTAATGAGTGGAACAAAAGTATAGTTATTCGTGGTTTTTATGCTGATAAAGTCGCTTTTTTTGTAGAAAAAACAACCAAAATCCTGATTTAAAGTAGGTGATTAGGGGTTGTTAAATGATGGAATCTCACTATTTTTTGTAATTTTCCTGTCTTTTTTTTTCTAGATCAAAGAGAATGAATACTATTGAGAATAGTTTACTTTTAAGAGTGTTTAATGAAAAGTTCCGAAAATAGTTCCCAGATCAAATATCGAAGTGATTATCAGCCTAGCCCGTATTTAATTGAATCTACAGCGTTGGTTTTCCAATTAAAAAATGAGGGTGTCTTAGTAAAAAGCCGTTTGCAATTTATTTCCAACCCCTTATTCCAAGGGGATGCAACGACGTTAAAACTGGACGGGGAACGTTTGCAACTGCAGAGTTTATTCCTCAATGGTATCAGGCCGAATTCTAGTCAATATCAGCTTTTAGATGATGGTATTTTGCTGAAAAAATTAGAAGGAAAGGCCTTTATTTTTGAATCTCAGGTTAAAATTCACCCTGAAACGAATACCTTATTAGAAGGTTTATATCGTTCAGGTGGAAAATTTTGTACGCAATGCGAAGCTCAAGGGTTTCGTCATATCACCTATTATTTAGATCGACCCGATGTGTTAAGTCTATTCACGACCCGAGTTGAGGCAGATAAAAGTGAATATCCTTCCTTATTGTCTAATGGCAATTGTGTAGAAAAGGGTGATTTAGAGGATGGACAACATTACGCAGTTTGGCAAGATCCTTTCCCAAAACCCTGTTATCTCTTTGCTTTAGTGGCTGGAGATTTTGATCTGCTTGAGGATCATTTTGACACACTAAGCGGTCGTAGAGTCAGTTTGCAAATTTTTGTGGATAAGGGACATTTACATCAATGCCATCATGCCATGGTTTCACTTAAAAATGCCATGAAGTGGGATGAGGAAAAGTTTGGGCGAGAGTATGATTTAGATATCTTTATGGTTGTAGCTGTTGGCGACTTTAATATGGGCGCCATGGAAAATAAAGGATTGAATATCTTTAACACAAAATATGTGTTGGCGGATGATAAGAGTGCCACGGATGATGATTTTCTTGGTATTGAGAGCGTAATCGGGCACGAGTATTTTCATAATTGGACCGGCAATCGAATTACTTGTCGAGATTGGTTTCAGTTAAGTCTCAAAGAGGGATTAACCGTGTTTAGAGATCAGCAATTTAGTGCAGATCTTAACTCTTCAGCGGTAAAGCGGATCCAAGATGTTCAGGTGATTCGAAGTGCGCAATTTGCGGAAGATGCAGGCCCTATGGCTCATCCTATTCGCCCTGATTCCTATATTGAAATGAACAACTTTTATACAGTAACTGTCTACAATAAAGGCGCAGAAGTTATTCGTATGATGCATACTCTTTTGGGGGCAGAAGGCTTCCGTCAAGGTATGGATCATTATTTTGAAGCGCATGATGGACATGCTGTGACTTGCGAAGATTATGTAAAAGCACTAGAAACTGCGACTTCTAAGGATCTTGCTCAATTTAGACATTGGTATTCTCAAGCGGGTACACCCACAGTTACTGTCGCTGATGAAGTTTGGGATGAGCATCAACAAAGTTTACGGATAACTCTCAAGCAAGAAACGAATACCATCACATTGCAACAGAATGCTCCTTTTGTGATACCCATTAAGTTGGCGTTACTCAATGCCAAGGGAGAAGACATGCTGGTTTCTTATCAGCAAGTTGTTCAG